>DGGP01000157.1 GCA_002392265.1 Firmicutes bacterium UBA3871
CAAAGGAGAATTAACAATGACAACGCTACAATTTATAGTAACATCCTGTTTAACTCTCGTCGGCGCAGTTTTTGCAAGCGGATTTGTAAACATGCTTATCACGCGGCATTATACGCTCAAAGACAAAAAGGACCTCGAAAGAGAGGCTCTGAAGTACCTAATGCGTGATTCACTTACGCGCTACCTCAAAGAGCTCATAGCAGATGGTGAAGCCTCTGACGCAGACAAACAGTACGCGGAGGACTGGCACGTCCTCTACGAGAAGTTCGGCTGGAACGGACAGCTTGACTCATTAATGGATAAAGTAAGAGATTTACCGGAAAAAAAGGAGGAATCAGCATGACAGATGAAACAAAGGAAAGGATAAAGCTTGTTGGCAGCAGAGTAGCTGACCTGATCAATGTAAAAAGCATCGTAACGCTAGCACTTACGGGCACGCTTGTAGCGCTGATGTTCACGGACGTAAATCCGACAAAGGAGCTGCTGGCGTTGTTCTGCACGAGCTACGGAGCTATCACGACGTATTTTTTCACGAGGAAAGGAGAATAAACTATGGCACTTAACCAGGCAGTAATAGATAAAGCAAAGGAAGATTACACAAGGGCAAAGATTGCCGGGGACAAGAAGGCAATGGAAGCAGCCCACGAAAGAGCTGAAGAGGAGAGGGCAAAAGCAGGATACTCCGGCGGGGCAGACGGCAGTGCGCATATCAAAATCTCGAGGAAAAGTGCGACGGTCTACTCTCCGGAAGGAACAGCAAGCACCGGTTACATCGCAAACGGCAAGACCTATCTTAATGACGGCACACGTATCGGGGACGGCTACAGCGTTCATGCGGCAAATGGCAAGTACTACACTATGGTAGACGGCAAAGGACAGGAAACCAGTGAAGCAGACATCCTCAATAAGATGATGGACTCCAGAGATAAGCAGGCGCAGCAGGTATCGGCGAAAAAGACACAGGACGCTATCAGCCAGATGGAAGAGGAATATAATGATAGGCTTGCCGAGCAGCAGAGGCTGCAGGAAGCAGCAATCAATGCGAGCGTGCAGCAGGGCGTAAATGCGCTGAACAAGCAGAAAAATACACTCGGAGAGACATACGATCAGGCAGCACGTGAAGCATACATTGCACATATGCAGGCCCAGAAAGGACTGAATGAGCAGTATGCAGCTGCAGGTATTACCGGAGGTCCTACAGAAAGCGGAAGAATCGCCCTCGAGAATACCTACTCAAACAATGTTGCAGACATCAGCAAGCAGAGAGCATCATCTCTCGCAGACATCGATGCAGCCATCACAGACGCGCAGCTTACGGGAGACATCCAGAAGGCACAGAACGCAGCGCAGATTGCGCAAACCGCAGCGGAGAGATATCTCGAGCTTGCGCAGAACCGTATCGCCCTCGAAAGAGAGGTTGCGAAGGAAGCGGAAAGCGAAGAGGAGAGAAAGCTTCAGTACTACCTGACCTACATCGATGCTTACGCGGATAACCCGCAGGCAGAGATAGACAGGCTCCTTAATGAAGGCGTATCGCAGACCGATCCGAGAATCCTTGCGTTAAAGGCTCTGATGAATCAGCAGAAGAGTCAGGCAGAAGAAGCTGCACGTGAAGAAGAGCTTGCGAGAATCAAAGCTTCGAGCAAGGGCAGTGGAGCAAGCAATGGATATGCTGCCCCTACAGGCATAACCCAGAGCGCAGGTAGCACATCCGGCACGACATCATCTTCAGGATGGAACCCTTTAAGCAAGCTGGAGGACAAGGCGACCGTAAAAACCTTCATGAATCTCCACCGGGGCTTGTACAACAAAGCAGACATAGAAACCGACTACAAGAACGGATTCTTGACTGACGAGGCATACAAACTCCTTAAGCAGTCGCTTACAGATGCGAATGCAAAGGCAGCGGTGAACACATATTGGAAAGAGGGATTCAACCAGTAAAGAAAGGCGGACAACATGCTTAATAACGGAATGATGAAATATAGGCAGGAAGAGAGTAAAAAGAAAAAGGAAGCCGAAAGGCTGACAAACGTGACTCTTCCGTCGATAAAAGGCACAGCGTCTTCCGGGCAGAGACCGCGCATCCCGACTATTGAAGAAAAGGTGGCAGAGCAAATGCGCTCTGCCACTAAGCCTACACAGAGCCAGAGGGTAACTAATGTGGGCACACGCATAAATGGTGCTATGCCGTCAAGCAGGCTCACTCCGGCACAAAGGGATGCAAGGAACACGGAGACACTTCATAACACAGCTACAAGCGGAAGCTTCAGAGCTGCATCAGGTATTGCAGCGGGGCTGTCTCCTTGGGGAGAAAAAGCAGCAACTGACAAAGAAAAGCAGATTCAGGACATCAGGAACACTTCCGGAGCGTACAAGGCAGGAAAGGTAGTCGGTGAACTTGGCTCCTTCGCTATCCCTTATGCGGGGGCTGCAGGTAAAGTCGGAAAAGTGGTCTCAAGGGTGCCGCAGGTGGCAAAGATGGGAACTGTTGGCCAGAACGTGGCAAAGTCTATCGCAACCGATCTTGCAATAGGAGCACCTCTAAACGTCAACTATGCCTTCAACAAGGAAGGCTTGAGAGGCAAAGAGGCGGCAAAGAGCATCGCCATGAATACCGGGATGGATTTGGTGCTGGGCGGAGCTATCGAGATAGCAACTCCTGCAGTAAAGAAGTTTGCAAAGGATTTGTCCGAGAGACTGGGAAGGACGGTTACGGATGAAGAGGCTTTTGACATCCTCCAGGAGAAAAAGAGGGAGTATATCGCTACCAATAAGGACATCTCTGAAGAGGAAAGGGAGAAGCTGCTCCGAGAGCTGGCCGAGGAGTCAAACAGGAGAAAAGGAAAGGCTGTAGGCAATACGGAAGTCCTCTATGGGAACTCGACAAGAATGCCGGTGGCAGATCTTCCTGAACCGAAAGGAAATAAGACCGGGCTGTATCAGATGGAGGGGGACGTAAAGGAAAACAAGGCAAAGAAAAAAAGAACCTATCCCACAATCAAGGAGCAGATTTACAACCACATAGATGAACTGAAAAAGATGGACGCGGTGGCGGACATAATGGAACCTAAATTCTCTAAAGAGGACGGGTTAGTGGAAAAAGTCGCATCCTACTTTTCTTCATTAGGTGGCAAAGTAAGAAGACCCGGGTTAGGCGATGTTTTAATCAGCAAGAGAGGAGTAAAAGATTCTATCGGACACGGTATAACTGAAGATATTGCGATGTCGTATGAGGCAGTCCCGAACGTAATAGAGAAAGGGAAGATAATAGGCGGTGGCACGAACTGGAAAGATAGAGGTTACGATACGCTACTTATTGCGGCACCAATCAAGCTTAAAAGAAGACTTAAATATGTTGGCGCAATAGTTAAAAAGGATAATAATTCAAACCGTTACTATCTGCATGAAGTACTTGATTTAGAAAATACAAAAAGCGGCGAGCTCTTCTCACCGGGGCCGCCCGCAGGCGGCTTGCCCGGAAACTCGCCACTTGTTAAGAATACTATAGAGCCTTCTGCGCAAAATGTCAATACCTCGAGTCCAAAAATCGAGCCAATTCTGCCGGTAGAGGAAATGGCGCGGCGCGAAATGGAAGCACTAGGTGCGAAGCCGATAGTGGAACCAGCTGCTGCGAAACCGATTCCCCCTGTAGAGGAAATGGTAGAGCGGCAGATGAAGGGCAAGAAACCTTTGAAGGAAATGGGCAAGCTTGGAAAACTATATAGCTTGTTTGTAGATAATCTTCACGGCGTGGGAAGAACCAGCGAGGGCGCAAAGATTCTTTCGTCGAACGTGCGTAAAGCCGAGGGCACATCCACATATATAGCAAAGAACGGTATGGTAGATATGAGCGGCAGGAGTATCGCAAAGAAGAGGCCTGACGGAAAGGTTGTTACACTTGAAAATATCTTCAACCAAGCTGCAGATGTGGACATAGACGCATTTACAGATTACCTTCTGCATCGACACAATATAGATCGTGCGCGTCAGGGCAAGAATGTGTTTAATGATGTAAGCGCAGCGGAAAGCAAACAGAAGTGCGAAGAAATTTTGATGCAATATCCTGCGTTTAAGCTTCTCGGTGACGAGCTTTCGGAAATCAATGAGCAGCTTATTGACAACTGGTTAGTCCCATCGGGGCTCATCGACGAGTTTACGGCCAAAAAGCTGAAAGCGCTGTATCCTAACTATGTGCCTACATACAGAATTGAGGATGAGGCGGTAGAAAATGCATTAGAAAAACGAGAGGCAATGCTGAAGAGGGAGGGGTATAATAGCAAGACTGTCAGGGCAAACACTATCGTACATGAAGCAACAGGTGGTGACAAGCCGGTTATTGCTCCGAATGTTTCCTTGGCAGTAATGCTTAAAAAGGTTGTCCGCGCAGCGAGAATGAATGAGCTTGCGGTGCTTCTCAGAAATGAGATTATGAAGAATCCGGAGAAATTCAGGAATGTTGCGAGAATGGCCGACGACACCAATGTAAACAAGTATGGGGACACCGTTGCTAAAAACATGATGGACTCCATTGAAGAAAAAGGGCTTGAAGGCCTTGACGATGCAACTAACCAGCTTATAGGCATTAACGACGCCGGGCAATATTATGTTGTGGCAATGGTCAACGGCAAGCCGTCGAGAATGATAGTCAATAAGGACATCTACGATGGGCTCACAGCACTTTGTAACGTGAAGGACGACAATAAAGCGGTCGAGATATATAAATTTATGACCAATGCGACCACGCAGCCGTTCAAGGCACTTATCACCGGCTACAATCCGTTCTTTGGTGTCAGGAACATCCTCAGGGACATTCCTACGGCATACATACAAGGCACTGAACACAACCCGGTAAAGTTCGTCGAAAATCAAATTCAGGCCTATCATGATATTATTACCAATGCTCCGCTTTGGCAGCAGTATCAGGCTATCGGCGGAAAGCGCAGCGGGTACTTCAATACGCAGAAGGGCTTTATAGAGGAAAAAGGACTCGCCGGAGGCGCGAAGAAGTTTATCAATAAGCTCCTCGATGGGGTTGCGCTGTTTAACGAGACCACGGAAGCGGCAACCAGATATGCGGAATTTTTAGGGACACTGAAAAGGTCGGGCAAGCTGGATGATCCGATGTACGAAGATTTACAAAGAGCTCTCTATAACTCCGGAGAGGTAACCGTCGACTTCCTCAAAGGCGGCGATGTGACGAAAGCTGTAGACCGACTCGTGCCATACCTTAACCCCGCAGTACAGGGTATTGATAAGTTCTTGAGGACGATGACGACAAGCCCCGCAGCTTGGGTAAAAGGCTTTACGGCGCTGACTATTCCGTCTATAGGTCTCTACGAGTACAATCAGAGATTCCACAAGGAGGATTATGACAAGCTCGATGACAGGACGAAGGACAATTACTATGTGTTCTACATCCCGGATTCGGACGGGAAGTTTATCAAGATTCCAAAATCGAGAGAGTCGGGGGTGCTCTTCCAGGCACTTGCCGAAAGACTTTTAAGGATGAATGCCGGAGACGAGGATGCGTTCAAGAACTTTTGGAATAAAGAGGGGGCTGTGGCCACAAACTTTGCACCGCAAAATCCGCTTGAGAATAATATCTTCTCGCCGATAATCTATAACATCCCAAGAAACAAAGATTTTGCCGGACGCACAATCGTTCCTCAGAGACTCGAAGGCTATTACAAGAGTGAGCAGTACGACGAGAGGACATCAGAAGTCGCAAAGTGGCTCGGCAGCGCAGCGGCCAAACTCGGCATCAATGATGGCGAAGGGCTTTCTCCGAAACAGATCGATTACATCATCGACTCTTACACCGGTATCATCGGAGACATCTTAATCCCGGCAACAACGCAGGGCGGCGATGTGGTCAAGAAAGTAGTAACCGGTCCGTTCACGGTAGACAACGTTTATTCGAATTCGATTCAGAACGACTTCTACGAGCGCCTGGAAAAGGCGGAAAAGGAAAAGAATCACATCAACCTGCAGGATGATGTCAATCCTGACTGGAAGACTCCGGAGGAATACCGATACAGCGTCTACACGAAAGCTCAGAAGGAGATGGGAGAGCTTCGCAAGATAGAGAGGAAGTATCAGCAGCTTCCTGCATCTGAGACAAGAGATCTTTACCTCAGAGAGCTGCGCAAGCAGATTAACTCGATAGCAGAGACGGCTACAAGCGAAGCTGACAAGCTCACGAGTGAATATCAGAGGAACTACATCCCGGCACTTTCGGATATGAACGAAAAGAAGCAGACCTATTATAGGGAAAACCTTAAAGGTCTCGGCGTAGATCCGGCAGAGCTTCGAAACGTGTATGATACGCTCGACCTTAACGGCAGCGGAAGCATATCCCAGGACGAAGCGTACGCTGTTCTGGAGCAGACCGGTTTCTCCAGAGAAGAGAAAGCAGCTATTTGGAATTTCATAAATTCCGGGTGGAAAAAGAATCCGTACCTGTAGAGAAAAAAAGGAGGCTCTGGGTGATATCTTTGGATATCACACGGAGCCTCCTTTTTTATACCCTCTGTGAAAATATGCACGTTTCAAGTTACCGGCAAATTGCGAGCAAGTTAGATGTTTATATTCCTAGTCATAACGAAAAGGAGCCGCCTAAAGGCGACTCCCTTTAAGTATGCGTCCGCAAACACATACCCCAATTACTACTTTAAGTATACTGCAAAAAGCTCAGCGAGTTCCGTTGTGATAGGCAACCCCCGCATGGTACGCATTGTTAAGAGGCGCGCGGGAATCTGTATCATGTGACTATTATATTGTAAATATATCTTTTTGTAAATATTTTTATTATTTTTATTGACGAATTTACTCTTTTGATGTATCATTTAGTTACTCAATTTGAGGACTGGATTAGCTTTAATCCTACCTAAAGGGTCTTGGGCTTAGGCTCAGGACCCTTTAGTGCTGTATGGAGGTTATATGTTAGACAAAGATTTCACCACTTTTGAAAGGCAAATTGAAATTTTAAAATCCCGGAACTTGCAGTTCGTAGATGAAGAGACCGCATTTAAAAACTTGCGCAGATTTGGATATTACAGCATTATAAACGGCTACAAAGACCCGTATGTGGAAATGATTGGCGACCGCGAACAATATAAGGATGGTGTCACTTTTGAACAAATCTTTTCGCTTTACACTCTTGACCGCAACTTACGCAATGGTGTTATGGAATCAATGTTAGAGGTTGAGGACAATCTCAGAACAGCTGTAGCTCACACAATAGCTGAATCTTTTACCGCCGAGGAATCTGCGTATCTTAAGAAAGAAAACTACCGGTCCGGTTCAAAGAGGGGTGCTCAATTTAGAAGAGATAGCATCCTCGCAAAGTTTAATAAAATTCTTCTGGATGATTCTCAACCCGTAAAACATTACCGCGAAACCTATGGGAATGTACCTCCGTGGATTTTGCTCAAGAAGGCAAGCTTTGGCAATTTGGTCAACTTTACGAAATTATTAAAGGGCCCTCAAACGGATAGGGTGATTTCTTTATTTTACGGAATCCCTCTTCAGGTTGTCGCTTCTGCTACAGGGTTGAAGGACCTCTTTATGGATACACTCTTCGTTTGCCTTGACTATAGGAATATGGCAGCGCATGGTGGTCGCATCTATAATTATCGTTCTAACGCGACTTTCAGATATAGTACCATTCTCCATGCACAAAATGGCATCTCCCAAGCCGATTATCGTGTCGGAAAAGGAGTCACAGGGTTACCGGCTTTGATGCAGGCATTGGCCTTGGCGGACAATAAAAATCCTGCGCTTCTTTTGCGTTTTACGCAGGACTACCACGTTAAAGAACACCTTAAAATATATCCTCAAGACAGCGAATACTTGGCAAAAACTTTAACATGGGAAGAAACTGCTGATAATTGATTGACACGACGCAGTTCTTCTGCTACTATATAGCCAACAGCTCCCACCGGGCCTCTACTCGTAAGAGTATGCATAAATCGGTGGGCCTTTTGTTATGTGGAGGTTTGGAAATGTCTAAAGCAACGAAACTAAAAAGTGGAAATTGGCGTATCCAAGTGTTCGACTACACCGATCGAGACGGAAAGAAACACTATCGTTCTTTCACAGCCCCGACGAAGGCTGAGGTCGAATACGAAGCCAGCCTCTTCAAGAAAGAAAAAGGCAACAGACCCACCAAGTGCGGCCTAACTCTCAGCGAGGCAATAGACGACTACATCGAGAGCAAAAGTAATGTCCTTTCCCCCAGCACTATCCGTGGATACCGGTACGTGCAGAAAAAATACTTCGCAGAAGTGATGGAAAAACCTCTGGCAGCCATAGACTGTTGGCAGGAGCTTATCAACGAAGAAGCCAAACACTATTCGGCCAAAACTATTAAGAACAGTTTTGCCTTCGTCTGCACCCTGCTACGTGATCAGGGGCTCCCTGTTCCGAAGGTGACTCTTCCGCAAGTAGTCAAGAATCCGCTGCCATATCTGAAAGCAGAGCAGCTGCACGACTTCCTTCAGGCAATCGAAGGGCACCGTTGCGAGCTGATGGCTCTCTTGGCTCTCCACTCTCTTCGCAGATCTGAAATATGGGCACTGACAAAAGCTAATTGTTCTGACGGAGTCATCCGGGTGCGAGGATCTGCTGTATACGATGAGCATGAGAAGCTGACCTTTAAGATTACAAACAAGAATACCTCTTCAAACCGAGACATTCCTATCATGATTCCCCGCCTTTCAGAGCTCATTGCTGCAGCTCCGGATGGCCTTTTGGTCCGAGGTGATGCCAAGACACTCCGTCTGCAGATGAATCGCATATGCAAAGCTGCAGGGCTGCCGGAAGTAGGTGTACATGGTTTGCGTCGTTCCTTTGCCAGCTTGGCATACAAGCTTGGACTTTCCGAGAGACAGACCATGGAGATGGGAGGTTGGGCAGATCTGTCCACGATGCACGGGATTTACATCCAGCTTTCAAAGGATGACATGGCCAAAGCCGGCAATGCTATGAAGGAATTTTACGCCAGCCTCTAGAAAAATATCACACACGGATATCACACGAGATTTTGAAGCCAAATAATTGCAAGGGGTTTTGGCGTGCGTTCTCGGGTTCGAGTCCCATGTCCTCCGCCAGTAAAAAATGATACCCAAAAGGGTATCTTTTTTTATTACGTTTTATAACGTTGAAGGTGATACGGGATACGAACCCCAAAAGGCCGGGCGGCGGGCTGACACCATTGACAAAGCGTGGCAAAATTGATACAATAAGTATGCACACTACATAATGCACAGTATGGACGCAAAGGCGCCCGATCATAGCTGAGGGGCAAAGAACTATGGGACTGTTTTATGAAGCGGACAAAACGTTCGAAGAACTTCTAAATGAAAAAAAGAACTTCGTTTTAATAGGCGAGGCAGGCAGCGGTAAAAGCGAAATCACCCTAAATATTGCAAGCAAGCTGGCGGCAAGCACAGGCAAAGGGGTAGACCTTTTCGACCTCGACCAGACAAAGCCGCTTTACCGCTCGCGCGATATGCAGGAAAAATTTGCGGGGCGCGGCGTTACAATTCACTATCAGGATCAGTACCTCGATGCGCCGGTAATGGTGGGTGGTGTCAGAGTTTCGCTTTTGAGCGACAATTACACAATTCTCGACATAGGCGGAGGCCATCAGGCAGCAAAGTTTGCAGGAGCCTACAGCGACCTTTTGAGTAAGGACGACTCCGTACCGGTATATATAGTAAATCCCTACAGACCGTGGACAAAGAGCGTCGATGCAATAGACGGCACCATGCGCCACATCCTCGGCTCGATGAGGCTGGATCACATCTACATCCTGGCCAATCCGAATCTCGGCTATGAAACGAGCGCAGAGGAATTCCTCGCCGGTCTGGAAAAAATAGACGAACTATTTAATGGATATACGATTGTAAACAGCGCATGCGTAAGGCGTGACATTTATGAAGAGGTCAAAGGAAAGACGGACAAAAGCCTCGTTCCCATCGATCTTTTCCTGACTTATTCATGGGCTGATTAGAATAAAGCAGATAAAATATTGTTAAAACAGAGGAGGAATCGTAATGGCAAGAATCGAAATCACAAAAGAAGCTTGCAAATCATGCTCCTACTGCGTTATTTCGTGCCCTAAAAAGTGCATAGAAATAGGCAGTGACGTTAATTCCAAAGGCTATCTCTATGCGGTATTTGAGAAACCTGAAAACTGCATCGGTTGTGCGATGTGCGCTCAGATTTGTCCGGAAGCCGCAATTGAGGTATGGAAATAGGAAAGGAGACCAATATGGCAGAACGTGTATTTATGAAGGGCACCGAGGCTATCGCTGAGGCAGCCGTAAGAGCAGGATGCCGTTTCTTTGCAGGCTATCCTATCACACCACAGAACGAAATTCCCGAGTACATGGCAAGGAGACTGCCTGAGCTCGGCGGCACATTTGTGCAGGGCGAAAGTGAAGTAGCTTCGGTTAATATGCTCTACGGTGCTGTTTCCACAGGCATCAGGGCAATGAGCTCATCATCTTCGTGCGGAATTTCCCTCTACAGCGAGGGCGTTTCCTACTGCGCATCGGCAAGGCTTCCGGCAGTATATGTAAATGTACAGCGCGGCGGCCCGGGAATCGGCGCAATTCAGCCTGCACAGCAGGACTATTTCCAGGCCACAAAGGCATCCGGTAACGGCGGCTTCAGAATGATCGTTCTCGCTCCTGCCACAGTTCAGGAATGCGTAGACATGACATACGAAGCATTCGACCTCGCAGAGAGAGATCAGAATCCTGTTCTCATCCTCACAGACGGCGTAATGGGCACAATGATGGAGCCTGTAGTGCTGCCGCCTATGAAGACAGATGCCGAGCTTGCTGCTTGCAAAGCAAAGTTCGCAGACAGAGCTATTGTCGGGCATCCTCTCGGCAAGCAGGCTTACTGCAGACCGGGCTCGGTAGGCGACGGCCAGGAGCAGGTTAACATCGCCGCAGACGCGCTCTACAAGACCTGGGGCAAGGATGTCAGAGTAGAAGAGTTTATGATGGACGATGCTGAAATCGTATTCGCAGCTTACGGTATTTCTGCCCGCATCTCAAAAGTAGTGGTAAAGGAACTCAGAAAGCAGGGAGTAAAGGCCGGACTGATCAGACCAATCACAGTTTCTCCATTCCCATACGATACATTCGACAAGCTCGACTTTAACAGAGTAAAGGGCATCCTCGATGTCGAGATGTCAATTCCTGCTCAGATGAAGTGGGACGTTGAGTTTGCAGTAAAGGGCAGATGCCCTATCGGCGAGTGCCTGAGATCCGGCGGACAGCTCCTGACAAACGATCAGGTAATGGCCGGTGCACAGAAGTTCATTAAGGAGGTGCTATAATGGCTGAGGAAAAGAAGGTCTATTCGAGAACCAAAGGCATCATCGAGGGCGAAGTCTCCGGTTTCTGCCCGGGATGCATGCACAGCA
>DGGP01000026.1 GCA_002392265.1 Firmicutes bacterium UBA3871
CCTTTTCCAGCTGCTTTTTCAGCTCTCCCGTTTCTTTATCGTGAACATTTTTCAGCTCCAAAGTCACCTTGTCACGCAAAGAGTCAACCTCCAGGCGATGCTTTTCACAAAGCCCCGACTCGATTTCGCCCAAACGCTTCTGCACTTCCTTTGAAAACTCCTGATCCCTGATCTGGCTGATAATCGAGCTAAGCTCCGCATCATCAACTGTAAACGGCTGCCCGCAGTGCGGACACTTTAATTCAGACATATTTAACCTCCAAATTATTCAAAAACAAAGAGAAATCGATTCGCTGCGTTCACGATAGCATCTGCATTCTGGTCGATGCACGAACCTTTTACCAATGTTAATGTGCTCAAAATTCTAGTCCTTTCTGTTTTTCCTACTATTTCACCCTGCACGCCATCAGATAATAATGATTCCCATTGAAATCAAAAGTCCCGGCCTTTGCCATGCCCGCCTTCTGCGTGTGCGCCGCAAACGCCCTGCCGTTAATCTGATTGATGAATGTAGCCATAATCGGATACCGTCCATTCATCGTCGCCAGTGAAGCAAAGAACACCTTCTCGAAAACGCCGCTCCCGCGAACACTACGATCCACACATACTGGCCCATACTGATAAGTATTTTGCGTCGTCAGAGTCTGCCCCTCAAACTCATACTCCTCAAGATGCTCAATCATATAAGCAAAGAACGGCCACTCTTTCCAAAATTCCCACGGTGCCGCAAAGGCAAACGCCCGCACCTCTTCGCCTTCTTTGGCAATCGTTACACCGTTTTCCACGGTAATGAGACGCGAAAGCTGGTCGTCCGTCATATTCGTAGTAACGAACCCATCCTTTTTAAGCTCTTCTTCAATATAATCCACATGATTAGCCTTTAATAACGCCCGAATCCCATCAAAATCTTCCATTGTTGCTTGTTTAATGACCATTACTTTGCTCCTTTCTGTACAACCTTTTCTTAAGCCTGCACATCCCCCACGCTCTCACAAACCCGGCGCACAGCTTCATATGTTTCTTCGCGCACACCTGCTTTTTCAAAGTATGTTCCGGATTTTTGCGCCACATTAATTACATCGGTAACAATTTGCTCGGCTATTTGCTTTCTTATACCCATCTGCACCGCACTCTCAATCATGTCACTATACTCAATATTATCGGATTTGTTATTAATAAGCATCTGATGAGCCTTGAGCCAACGGTTGTTCGGATCATAAGAAAAAGTAACATCATATGCCGGAGCCAGCGTCCACTCACCCCGCCTGTTCATCAAGAACGAGACATTTTTCACATGATCGTCTTGATTTACCATGATGACATTGAACACCATTCGCCTGTAAAACTGCTCTATTTCCTTCTGAGTAAGCCCTATTTCGCGCATATAGTGCGCCGCCTGCTCATAACTGCACAGACCCGGTATATTGTAATCTGTATGCGTCAACGCTGCCAACGTCTGCATATGAATCTTTTTATTATCAACGCGATCAAACCTTTTAGTCATAAAGTGATGCAAACCATTGTCTTCATAGATTCTGCACTCGTTCATTGTAATTCCCGCATCACAAGCCATCAGATAGTAAGCGTACTCAATTAAAGTATATTCGATGCTGTCCTCGAGATTATGGTCTCCGTTCTTTTTAACCCCATCGAATTTCATCAGCCAATAATCAAATCCGGTTCCCGCATCTGTCTGACCGCTTTTAATTTCATGCTTTTCTTCATTCCATGCGATAAGTGCTTTTGCTCTGGCACCTCCGGCCGAAGTTCCAAGCTGCACAAGCTGACTGTACCCAACGTTATCCTCATTAATTGTGATTTTCTTTCTATCGGATAAAACTTCTGAAGCAAACTCGACCATTTTGCGAATGTTTACGGGCTCTTCACCGCTAATCGCCGGTCCTGCCGCAGGTACATATTCAAGTGCCCCCATTCCTCTCGAACCGGTATAACAAAGTCTGTCAATAGCATTAAACTCTTCTGCTGAGCGCCCTTGCTGCGCAAGCCACTGTTCTATGATTCTGTTTCCGAATTTGTCGGGAAGAGAATCTGCTACAAGTCCCGGTGCTCCGTGAAAGGCACTGCCCGCAAGCTCCGGAAAAGCATATACTCTATCAGAAAGAGGCATTTTTAACGGAGACAACTCTATCCCACCGGTTAAAAATTCTCTATCATATTCAAAAGATATGTAAGGCAGATTTTCTTTATTATGAATTATTCCTATTCTCGTGCCCCATAAATACACTTCTGCGGTGCTAATCATTTTTCGTCACCCCATTTGAATGTCTGCTTTGCGCTCTTTTTTCTGCTGCGAGCCCTTACTTTCGGCTGTTCGAGATAAAATGACGGTCTATCTTTCTGGTCCGGAACGAGCAACAACAGATTGTTTTCAAGACCCAGGCTCCTCAAAAGCTTTGCAAAATTACTAAGACTGATATCTTCTCCATTTTCAAATCTTGAAATACTGCGCTCTGAAACTCCTGATTTTTCCGCCAATTCCTTTTGCGTCATTGGGGAATAAATCCTATAGAGTTTCATTCTTTCACGCAGTTCATCCTGTATACTGAACCCCAGCTTTGCCATCACATTCACCACCTGTAATTAAAAGTAGACATATATTGCTATTTATATGCATTATTGTAACATATCGCGCAACATTTGTCTACTTATTTATCAGAGCCTACCGCACATCCCCCACGCACTTTATTTCTTGCTCTTTGCCTTCTTTTCTACGAGCTTTAAACTTTCAAATCCCTGAAGAATGAAGCACATTATAATTCTTGCCGTCAGATGCAGTTGTTCGGAATTTCCGAACAAGTAGAAAATTCGGAATTACCGAATTTCCTCATAGTAGTTTCTCGTTTTAATTCCCCTTCTGTATAAATATTTTGAATATGTTCATTTATTGTTGATTTTGATTTATTAAAAAGCTCCGCCATCTGCTGCTGTGTAAGCCATACAGTCTCATCCTGCAGCTTTACCTCAAGCTTTGACAATCCATCCTCTGTCTTATATATTATTATTTCTCCATGCTCGTTCATATTCTAAACCTCTTTCAAATCACTATACCCATCACCATCATTATACCAAACATTTGTTCGCTACGCAACAACTATTACCTCGCCCCCTGCACCTATTCCACCACAACCTCATACCCATCAAACGCCCCAAGCGCCATCTCTACCAGATACTTCATCTGCTCCGCGGCGCAATCGTATATCCCCTCAGCCTCCGCCTTTTCAAGCCCCAGCCTCTCGATCTCCTCTATTATCTCGTAATACTGCGCAAACTCGATCATATTAAATATATTGTTGTGCTCGTCACACTCCACCGTATCCCAAATCACGTAATTGTCATTAAGCTTTGCCTTCTCCGGCAAGGTTACATAAATGACATTCTCGTCAACCGCCACATCGATGCTCTCTATATCATACCCCACCTTTACGATTCCGCCCGCCGTGATAAGAATCGAGTTCCTCGTAATCCCCAGCTCGAAGCTCTTTATCCGCTTTACCTCATTCTTTCCCAAGGTCACCGTATATTCCGCCGAGTAAGTCGTAAGCTCCGCCATTTCCGACAGCTTTGCCTTCACTGCCTCTTCTGTTACCTCGCTCCCCTGCGTTATGCGTGGAAGCGTGATTCCGGTGATTTTCTCAAACACCGTCACACCGCTCATATCGTCCACCTGCCCGGCAGTCCAAAAGCCGGCCGCAAATGCTATAACCAGTGCAAGTATTAATGCTAAAAGCTTTTTCATGACTTAATCCTTTCCCTTTCCGCTTTTTATAATGTAAAACTCATATTCACCCAATCCTCCACATCAGCTCATCCCCATTACTTTTAAGCCACGAATGCCACCTGTAATACTCCGGAAACACCCGCAGCACCTCCGCATAGAAGCGTTTCGAATGATTCATTTCCTTCCTGT
>DGGP01000024.1:0-3936 GCA_002392265.1 Firmicutes bacterium UBA3871
CCGGCGGCCAGCACATCAACAAGACTGACTCGGCGATTCGAATCACCCACATTCCAACGGGCATAGTCGTGACCTGCCAGAACGAGCGCAGCCAGTTCCAGAACAAAGACATGGCGATGCGCGTGCTGATCGGCAAGCTGACCGAACTGGCCGAGCGCGAGCACAAGCAGAATCTCAAAGACCTCCAGGGCGACTTTTCCGAAAACACCTGGGGCAGCCAGATTCGAAACTACGTGCTGCAGCCTTACACGCTCGCAAAGGACGTGCGCACGGGCTACGAAACCCCTGCGGTGCAGTCGGTGCTCGACGGCGACCTCGACCCATTCATAAACGCAATGCTGAGACAAAGCTCAAAGGAGCAGGCAAAAGAACAGGAGAAAAATTAAATGGACATAGCAAAAAAGCTTGCGGAGGAGCTTAACATCCGCCCGAAGCAGGTAGAAGATACAATCGCCCTGATTGACGAGGGCAACACCATCCCATTCATCGCGAGGTACCGCAAGGAAGTCACCGGCGGCCTCTCGGACGAGATTCTGCGCGAGCTCGACGAGCGCCTGACCTACCTCAGAAACCTCGAAGAACGCAAGGCAGAGGTTGCGCGGCTCATCGAAGAACAGGGCAAGCTCACCGAAGAGCTGAAGGCAGAAATCGAGAAGGCGGAAGTCCTACAGCGCGTGGAAGACCTCTACAAGCCGTTCAAGCAGAAAAAGGCGACGCGCGCTTCAAAGGCGAAGGAGCGCGGACTCGAGCCGCTTGCGGACATTTTCTGGGCGCAAGAGCTTGAAACAGGCGATATAAACGAAATCGCCGCACCTTTTGTGAACGGCAGTGACGACAAGGACAAGGGCGTGCCCGATGCGGACGCCGCTATCCGGGGTGCATGCGACATCATCGCAGAGCGCATCGCAGACGATCCCGAAATCACAGCCGCAGTCCGCGAAAAGACGAAAGGCTTTGGCGTTATCAGCACTGAAGCAGCCGACCCCGACGAAGAAACGGTTTACGATATGTACTACGGCCACAGCGAAGGCATCGCAAAAATGCCTAACCACCGCGTACTCGCAGTAAACCGCGGCGAAAAGGAAAAGAAGCTCAAGGTCAAGGTCGTATGCGAGGTAGGCGACATGGAAGCCCTGATCGCCGGCATGGTAATCACCAACACCCACTCCATTTTCGAAGGCCTGCTGCGCGAGACAATCGCAGACGCTTACAAGCGCCTGATGGCACCGAGCATCGAACGTGAAATGCGTAATATGCTGACCGAGCGCGCCGAGCTCGACGCGGTAAAGGTTTTCGCAAAGAACACCGAAAAGCTCCTGATGGTGCCGCCGGTAAAGGGCGCACGCATTATTTCCATAGACCCGGGCTACAGAACAGGCTGCAAGGTGGCAGTGCTGACCGAAACCGGCAAGCTCGTGGCTTATACCACCATCTACCCGACCGAGCCAAAGAACGATGTGAAGGGCACCGAAGCCGTGCTGAAGAAGCTTATTGACAAGTATCGCATCAACACCATCGTTATCGGCAACGGCACCGCATCGCGCGAGACCGAAGAGGTTGTGGCAAACTTTTTACGCAAGGAAGGCTACGAGGGCGTCCGCTACACCATCGTCAACGAGGCGGGGGCGTCGGTTTACTCGGCGAGCAAGCTTGCGACGGAAGAATATCCGGACCTCGATGTTACCACCAGAGGCGCAATGTCTCTCGGCCGCAGACTGCAGGATCCGCTTGCGGAGCTTGTAAAGATTGACCCTAAATCCATTGGAGTAGGCCAGTACCAGCACGATATCGATCAGAATCTCCTTGCGGGAGCGCTCGGAAATGTCGTTGAAGACTGCGTAAACCGTGTAGGAGTGGATCTGAACACGGCGAGCCCGTCACTGCTGTCGTACATTGCGGGCATCAATATGGGAATCGCAAAAAATATCGTGGCTTATCGCGAAGAAAACGGCAGATTCACAAACCGCAAGCAGCTCCTCAAGGTTGCAAAGCTCGGTGAAAAAACATATAACCAGTGCGCAGGCTTTATGCGTATATCCGATGGTGAAAATCCGCTCGATGCAACCTCGGTGCATCCGGAATCATACGCTGCGGCGGAGGAAATGCTTTCCCGCCTCGGTCTGTCAAAGGATGCAATAACCAGCGGCGGAGTTTCAAATATTGACGATTTAATCTGCGAAACCTTCAAGGTAGAGGGTTCACGCAAAGAGAAAAAGGCTGCAAGCTATGAAAAGCCTGACCTTTCGGGCCGCGGCCGCGGAATGGATGCCCTGATTGCGCTCAATAACGAGCTGCACAAGCAGGAAAGAGAAGCAAAAGAGGCTGCAAAGGCAGCTGCAAAGCCTGCAAAGAACCCGGGGCTTGACAAATCCATCGCAAAGATGGCGGCAGAACTGAACATAGGCGAGCTGACGCTCAAGGACATAGTTGCTGAAATAAAAAAGCCTGCCCGCGACCCGCGTGAGGACGCTCCGGCAGTAATCTTCAGAAACGATGTTAAAAAGTTTGAAGACCTGAAGGTCGATATGGTGCTTGAGGGCACAGTCAGAAACGTAGTCGATTTCGGTGCATTTATAGATATCGGCGTAAAAAACGACGGTCTTGTGCACATATCCGAGATGTCCGATCGCTATATAAAGCATCCGATGGATGTGGTTTCCGTCGGCGACAACGTAAAGGTTCGTATCATCGGAATTGACCCTGCAAAGGGCAAGGTTTCGCTCTCGATGAAGGGTGTAAAATAGTGAAAAACATAGAAATCTCAGGCGTCAGGGCGGTTTACTTCAGCCCGACTGGCAGCACAAAGATCATAACTGAATATGTGGCAAAAGGGCTCGCAGAGCTTTTGGGCGTTCCAATGAGGAGCACCTCCTACACGCTCCCGGGCGAGAGGGCGCGAGCGCTTACATCAATGGAATTATCGCATCGGGAAGATAGCGAGGAGAGGCTGCAAAGTACAGCGAAGCCGCTGCAAAATGTCCCGGGAGTTTTTGCACCCGGTGAACTCGTGGTCTGGGGGACCCCGACCTATGCAGGGCGCATCCCAAACAAGACGCTGGATTTTGTCCGCGAGATCCTGACGACTCGGGCAAAACCGGAAGCTTTGGCCGATAGTGTCGGCAAAGTAGTCAAAGAAATCAGTACAGCAGTAAATTCTGAAAGCGATAAATCCGTTTTTAGAAATCTGATGATTCCTATCGCTGTTTATGGTAACCGCAGCTTTGATAACTGCCTTGCGGAGCTTGGCGGCTTGATGAAAAAGGGTGGTTATTTGCAGGTTGCAGGCATTGCAATGCCGACGAGACACACCTTTTCAAAAACCCTTGGGGCGGGCAGACCTGACAGTGCGGATTTTAAGGCACTAGACGATTTTTGCGTGAAAATCAAACATAAATTAATGGATATGGCTGTGACCCCCGTGGCATTTCCCGGTGAGGAAGAGCCTGAAAGATACTACACTCCGCTTCGCGCAGACGGTGAGCCTGCCAAGTTTCTCAAGGCAAAGCCGCAGCTTCATCCTGAAAAATGCACAGGCTGCGGAACCTGCGCAGCGGTATGTCCGATGGGCAGCATCGAAATTGGAGGGGCAAAAGCAAATTCTGATGATGTCGCGGCGGTTCCGGGCAGAGCAGTTAATTTGCCTGCGTTCCCGGGTATCTGCATTAAGTGCCAGGCATGCATGCAGCACTGCCAAAATGGTGCGCTTTATTTTGACGATGCGGACTTTCTCTCGCATGTAAAGATGCTTGAAGCAAACTTCGCAAAAGAGCGCAAAGAGCCGCAGCTGTTTCTGTAAAAATTAGAATATTATCGATCCGATATCGGTCAGCGGGCGACCCGGGAAATCCTTTACGGTGACACCGTGAGCGGTGACAAAATCGCGGATGCGGTCTCCGTCCGGGTGCATGGATAAATCCCCGTTAAAGACCAGCTCTT
>DGGP01000024.1:3995-4964 GCA_002392265.1 Firmicutes bacterium UBA3871
GTATCAAGCCCGGTGCAACCGCCGATAAATCCGGTGTTGTAGCCGGGCAAGTTTATATGTCCGGGTTTAATCAGCAGCACCTCGAGCTCTGAGGCCGCCTCTGCTATTCCGCGGTCGTAAGTAATAATCGCATCTTCGCTGACAACTGCTATGCTGCATTTCGCATATCCCTGCGGCACGTCTACGAGGCGAAGCCCCGAAACCTTTGCTACGTTCAGAAGAGCCTGTGCAGTATGCTTCAGACTGTGGATAAAATACTTCCCCGTCGAGCAGGCGTTGTAAATGATGTCGGCAGGGTACTTTGCACCAAGCCGGCTGATGTCGCCGCAAAACAGCGCATCCGGCGTAAGCCTGCAAAATGCGAGATCCGGGTGGCATGAAATCCCCTCCGGCAGAACGCCGACGGGACCAGAGCTTTCTATTTCGTAGCCCTGCGCACGCAGATATTCTTTTAAATCGTCCTCGGCCTGTGCCGAGAGATACACTTTTTCAAACATATCAAACCTCCGCTGATTAGAACAAAATGCAAATAATGAACAGTTTAAGAATAGTTTTTTTGTTGTACGAATAAATCTGTTGTGTTATTATTTCTATGGTGTGGTTTATCGCATATTGCGGTGAAACCAATCTGAAAAGGAGACGAAAAAATGATTTTAGAAACTTTGACAAAGTTCGTAAACGATATGGGTATCGTGAATCTTGATTTCCGTAGCGCTATCATGATTTGCGTATCGCTGTTCTTCCTGTGGCTCGCCATAAAGAAGGGCTTCGAACCGCTTTTGCTGGTACCTATCGCTTTCGGTATGCTGCTTTCGAACATGCCGCTCGCAGGCATTTTCCAGCATCTGACACTCACTGATTCAGACATGATGGCCGAGGCCGGCATCTTTACATTATTTTATGCATTAAAGCCGGTGCTCCCTTCACTTATATTCCTCGGTGTAGGTGCGATGACAGACTTCGGTCCGC
>DGGP01000163.1 GCA_002392265.1 Firmicutes bacterium UBA3871
GGTAAGGAACGTGCTGGAAATAGTTGGCGTCGATTTCGCCGCTTTCAACAACATTGTTTGGCTGCACATAGTCTGTGAACTCAACGATCTTGAGTGTGATGTCCTTTTCAGCGAGGATATCCTTTACGATTGCCAGAATCTCAGCGTGAGGTGTAGGGGATGCGGCAACGGACACTTCACGACCTGCGAGTGCTGCATAGTCGATGGAGTCGTCAAAGCCGTTTGTAGGCTCTGCAACCGTGCTTACAACAGCACCGCCATAGGTCTCTGTGATGTAATCAGCAACAGCTTCGCTTTCAAGTGCTGCGATGAGTGCCTTTATGATCGGTTCGTTTTCGTTGCCTTCCTTCACTGCGAGGATGTTGCCGTAAGCAGATGCGCTGCCTTCGATTATGAGCCCCTGCTCAATCGGATTCAAACCGGCACCGATTGCGTAGTTGGAGTTGATTACGGCGTAGTCAACGTCCTGCAGAATGTTAGGAAGCTGTGCGGCTTCCACTTCCTTGAAGGTGATGCCGTAAGGGTTGTCTGTGATGTCGGCGATTGTAGCCGTGATGCCTGCGTCTTTATCAAGTGTGATGATACCGGCTTGCTCGAGGAGGAGCAGTGCTCTTGCTTCGTTGGTTGTATCGTTTGGAATTGCAATTGTAATTTCGGCGCCTGCAGTATCACCGTCTGTAGCCTGACCGCAAGCTGTGAGACCTGCGGCAAGTGAAAATATGAGTAATAATGTGAGCAGTAATGTGATTGTCTTTTTCATTTCTAATTTCTCCTTTGCATAAAAAAATCGGGAGGCTTCCGAAGAAACCTCCCGTAAACGGTAATTTTTTCAAACTATATAGTCATCATTTGAAAACCCTCACCGGAAAGCACATCGGAAACGTACGCATAACAAAACATGCACATGCTGCACATGCACATCATAGCCATCGTCATGACATTCTTTGCTACGCTGTAGTTTCTCATTTGAGCTCTCCCTTCTAAAAGTGTTTCAAATTAGTACCGAGTATAACGCTGTCTTTTTAATTTGTCAACAGAAATTTTGCAAAAAAAATCTTTTTTTTATTTTTTGATTTACCTTTGGGCAGCCCTAAAAGCGTCGCAGCCCATGTGCGGTTGAAGAACAATACGTTATGTGTTAAAATATTTGAAAGCTCGTGAATACAGGAGACAGAAAAATGACTGAAAGACCGGATGGCAATTACATAATTGCCGCTACAAAAAACAAACACAAGATTAAAGAAATTAATGCAATTACCGCAAAGTTTGGGATGACGATTATCCCCCAGGACGAGGCGGGATTTGCAAATATAGACGTGGTTGAGGACGGGGAAACCTTCGAGGAAAATTCGTTCAAAAAAGCCGATGCCATCATGAAAGCGAGCGGGAAAATTACGATTGCCGACGACAGCGGACTCATGGTAGATGCGCTAGGTGGCGCACCGGGAGTTTACAGTGCCAGATTCTGCGGAGTAGAGCATGATGACAAGGGGAACAACGAAAAGCTGTTAAAGCTCCTCGACGGAATACCGGTTGAAAAGCGTACTGCAAAATTCGTGACCGTAATCACGATGCTTTTCCCGGATGGTGAAAAGATTGTGGCACGCGGTGAGTGCCCGGGCAGGATTGCGACAGAAACAGCCGGTAGCGAGGGCTTCGGATACGATCCTCTCTTTATTCCGGATGGATACGACTGCCAGTTTGCGGTACTCGGTCAGGATGTGAAGAACAGTATCAGCCACAGAGCCAGAGCTCTTCAGGAGCTTGAAAGGATTCTTTCATGCAGATAATAAACAGGGCATTACAGATAATAATTCTGTCGGTTAAAAAACTGATGGATCCATATTATCAAGGCTTTCCGGAGGCGATTTCGTTCGGCTTTATGATGTCGATAATTCCGCTGGTAATTCTGCTTTCGTATGCGCTGGCGGTATTCAAGGTTCCGATTAATGTCGTATTTGATATTGCAAACGAGTATCTGAACAGTGATGCGGCGAAATACCTGATGAACCTTTTGACAAATACTGTCGGAAACGGGGGCGTTACGATAGCTCTCGTTATCGCAATTCTCTATGGTGCCAGCAAGGCACACTACAGCATGGCGTGCATTGCAAACCATATGTCACATCTGACAAATGGCGGCAGCTACATAGCGGAACGCCTCAGAGCGATACTTAACACTTTAATCACGATTGTGACGGTTGCGATAGCTCTGATTCTTCTGGTCTACGGAGAGCTGATTTTTAACATTGTCGTACATGTCATATTTTCGAATGCCTTCGTGGACGGAATAGGCGCCGCCGAGGTTGCAGGCAGAATCGAGGATATAATGACATCGACCGTTGCAAAGCTGCTCCTCTGGATCAGATGGCCTATAATGCTGTGCATTTTTTCACTGGTTCTGAGCTTGAACTTCTATGTGCTTCCTGCAAAGCGCGCAAGGTTCAGGTATTCGATTCCGGGTGGTGCATTTGCGGGCCTGGGCATAATCGTAGTCAGCAAGCTGTTTTCGTTCTATACTAGCAGTCTTGCAACCTACAATCTGATTTACGGCTCTGCCGCAGCACTGGTTGCGCTGATGTTCTGGTTCTACCTGATCAGCTGGGTAATGGTGCTGGGACTCGTATTAAACGAGGTTTTGCAGGAACTCCGCGGCGACAGGAAAGATGCACTCAGCGCTGAGGTTCGCGATGAATAATGCAAAAAATATGTTTAACATATCGCGATAGTGGTATAAAAAAGGTGAACACCTTTCAATTACTTAACGACTAATAAAAAAAGGCTAATTTGGGGACTGTCCCTAAATTAGCCTTTTGGTTTTTATTTTATAATCCGCACTATTTAATAACGCGAACTTTGATGACTCCGTGGCTTGCGAGCTTGTCGCGGAGTAATTCCTCGTCAACCTCAGAATCGGCTTCGATAACGGTGTATGCGTATTTGCCCTTTGATTTGTTAATCATGTTGTCGATGTTGACATTCATTTCTGCGAGGATACCTGTGATGGCACCGATTACGGCAGGAATGTTTTTATTCAGAATGCAGATACGGCTGCGGCCTTCTCCGCGGATGAACTTGCCCAAATCGCAGTTAGGGAAGTTTACTGAGTTCTGAATGTTGCCGTCTTCGATGTAGCCCATAATCTCGCGAACTGCTGCCGATGCGCAGTTGTCTTCGGCTTCTTCGGAGGAAGCACCGAGATGCGGTGTGAAAGCAACGCCCGGTTTTCCGATGTTCAGATCGTTCGGGAAGTCGGTGATGTAGCGGCGAACCTTGCCGGATTCGAGAGCTGCCAGAACATCAGGCTCGTTTACGAGCTTGTCTCTGGAGAAGTTTACGATAGTAACGCCGTCCTTCATTTTTTCAATCAGGGAAGCGTTTATCATTCCGGTTGTGTTAGGCTTTGCGGGAACGTGAACCGAAACATAGTCGGCATCCTTTATAGCCTCTTCGATGTTCATTGTGAACGGAATGGTGTTGCTCATGTCGTGAGCTGCACGAATCGACATGCGAGGCGCATAACCGACTACCTGCATTCCGAGATGCTCGCAGGCGTTTGCCACGAGTACACCGATGGCTCCGAGGCCGATGACGCAAATCTTCTTTCCGCGAAGCTCATGGCCGGCATACTTGCCCTTGCCCTTTTCTACGGCCTTTGCTACTTCCATTTCGCCGCCCTTTAATGTATTTGCCCACTCGATTGCAGGTATCATATTTCTTGCATCGGCAATCATAGAGCCGATGGCGAGCTCTGCTACTGCATTTGCGTTAGCGCCCGGAGTGTTGAAAACCACGATGCCTTCTTCGGCGCAGCGATCACATGGAATGTTATTTACACCTGCGCCTGCTCTTGCAATGGCATACAGATTTTTTGAAAACTCCATCTCCTGCATGTCCTGGCTGCGGACGAGGATACCGTTTGCTTCGCCAAGATCATCGGTGATGCTGTAATCCTTACCAAGGAGTGCCAGACCGACAGGCGAAATTTTGTTGAGTGTTGCAATCTTAAACATAATATATCTCCTTTTGTTTTGGCTCGCTGTACTGAGATAGCCATGCGACACGAACCTAAATCGCCGGCCCCATACAGAAAGATTATATCACTTTACCTTTAGCCCGTAAAGTGATACAATAACAGTGTTTACAGATAATAGCCAATACAAGGCACAGCAAAAATCCAAAGGAGGAGATAGAAATGAGTAATAACGGTAGAGTATTCAATTTCTCAGCCGGCCCTTCCATGTTACCGCTTGATGTAATGGAAGATGTCGCAGCTAATTTAACCAACTACAAGGGCTGCGGTCAGTCTGTAATGGAAATGTCCCATCGCAGCGCTGATTACAAAGCAATCATCGAGGCAGCGGAGGCTAACCTTCGTGAATTAATGAATATTCCTGACAACTACAAGGTAATGTTCCTGCAGGGCGGCGCAACTCTCCAGTTCGCAATGGTTCCGCTCAATCTCTTCAGAAAGAGCAAAAAAGCAGATTATATCGTGACAGGAACATGGGCAAAGAAAGCCGCTGCAGAGGCAAAGAAATTCGGACAGGTAAATATCGTTGCAAGTTCCGAAGAGAGCACATTCACATATATTCCAAAGGTTACAAAGGATATGCTCACACCGGATGCAGACTATGTTCACATCACATTCAACAATACAATTTACGGAACACACTACAATGACTATATTCCGGACACAGGAAACGTGCCTCTCGTAGCGGACATGTCTTCATGCATTCTCTCCGAAGAGGTTGACGTAAAGAAGTTCGGGCTCATTTATGCGGGCGCACAAAAGAACGTAGGCCCTGCAGGCGTTACCATCGTTATCATGAGAGACGACCTGATCGGCTTTGCGCCTGAAACCTGCCCGACTTACCTCGACTACAAGATTCACGCAGAGAACGGCTCAATGTACAACACACCGCCTTGCTTTGGCATTTACGTAGCAGGCGAAGTTTTCGCAAAGATCAAGAGAGAAGGCGGCATCGCACCTCTCCACAAAATCGACGTTGAAAAGGCAAAGAAGCTCTACGACTACATTGACTCCAGCGCACTTTTCAAGGCTCCTGTAGTGAAGGAAGACAGATCCCTGATGAACGTAGTATTCGTAACAGGCAATGCAGATCTCGACAAGAAGTTCGTAGCCGAGGCAAAGGCTGTAGGACTTGTTAACCTTTCCGGTCACAGATCAATCGGCGGAATGAGAGCTTCCATCTACAACGCTATGCCAATGGAGGGCGTTGAGAAGCTTATCGAGTTCATGAAAAAGTTCGAGGCTGAAAACAAATAAAAACTAAAAAATTCTCGAGATGAACACACAAACGGGCTCTATGTATGGTACAATATATTGAGCTCGTTTTTTTCGTGCATACAAAAGAGCGGACTTTTAACAAATAATACAGAGGTTAGACAAGTGATTAATATATTAAAGGATTTATATCATTTTGCGAAGACAGGGGCGATTATCGTATTAGCGGCGGTGATTATTTTTTGCGCGGCAGCGCCAATGCTTGCGGGCAGTGCCTATGCGGTTACAGCCCTTCCGACCATAGAGGCGGAGGGCGCATGCGTGGTGGATTTGCGCACAGGCGAAATACTGTACAATAAAAATATGTACCAGCAGTTTGAGCCTGCTTCCATGACAAAGATGATGACCTGTATACTTGCGCTTGAAAATCTCCAGCTTACCGACGTTCTTACAATCGATGCGGAGGCAAGCTTTACCGGCGGCAGCCGCATATATCTGATTGAAGGCGAGCAGATCAGCGTCCAGAACCTGCTGTACGCTCTCATGCTCGAATCGGCAAACGACGCAGCGGTTGCGCTGGCAAAGGGCGTTGCAGGCTCCGTCGAAGAGTTTGCAAAGATGATGAACGCAAAGGCAAAGGAACTCGGCTGCCTCAGTACACACTTCATAAATCCAAACGGGCTTCACGAAGACGGGCACCTTTCTACACCCTACGACATGTCATTAATCGGTCAGTACTGCATGAAGAACAAGACCTTCAGGGAACTGATCAAGACCTACAAATACACCATTCCTGAAACAAACAAGCAGCCTGAACGCTACATGTACAACACCAACCGCCTAATCTACGACCGCCAGACAAAGGTGAACGTGAACGGCGTAAATCGCGAATGTAAATATGACGGTTGCCTCGGCGGAAAGACCGGTTATACTCCGCAGGCCGGAGCAAGCCTCACCTGCAGCGCAAAAAGCTATGATACGCAGGTGCTTTCGGTAGTTATGAAGTCGACGGACCTCGGAAGGTTTGCCGACACGATCGCACTGTTTGACTGGGCATTCGCAAACTACCACAGCGAGCTCGCCATAGAGCAGGGGGCAAAGCTTGGAAAGGTTGCGGTAAAAAACGGTGAAGTAAAGGAAGTGCCCGTAGAGACCGCCGAAGCGGCTTATGTTTTGCTGCCGGCAGAGGCGAGCTCTGCTCTGATTCGCACCGAGCAGGTGTATGACGAGGAAATCGTTGCACCGATAAAGCAGGGGCAGGTAATCGGAAAGCTGGACATATACGAGGGTGATGATTATTCGTGCTCGGTTGATATACTGGCGAGCCTTGAGGTCGGCGAGGGAACATTCCTTGCGAAATTTGGTATAGAAAACAAAAAGGCCTATGTTATAATAGCAGTAGTGGGATTTTTTGCAGTATTTTTCCTGGCAATCTTCATTGCGGTCTTCTCAAGCTGGGTGCTGTTCCGGACCAAGGTGGGACTGCATCTGCGGGCGGTGGGCGAGAATCCGGCGACCGCGGACGCGGTGGGCATCAACGT
>DGGP01000142.1:0-7343 GCA_002392265.1 Firmicutes bacterium UBA3871
CCGAGTGTGATCTTTACTGTATCAGCAAGCTTGTCTACGCCTGCCTGTAACTTTCTTCTGGCATCTTCGCCATAGAATAAATCCTTTGCCATTTTATTTTACCCCTTTCCTACTCGATAATTGCGAGGACGTCGTCCTGCTTGATAATGATGTATTCTTCGCCCTGGTACTTTACATCAGTACCGCCGTATTTTGCGAAAATAACCTTCTGACCGGTCTTTACTTCCATTTTTTCATCAGCTGTTCCCGGACCTGCTGCAACAACCTCTGCAACCTGCGGTGTTTCCTTTGCCTGGCTGGCGAGGATGATGCCTCCCTGTGTCTTTTCTTCAGCTTCGACTCTCTTCAGCACTACTCTGGTGCCGAGCGGTTTAATTCCAAATGCCATTTGAAAGATCTCCCTTCTTTATTTTAATATAAATTTTTTGCAATTTGTTAGCACTCAATATCTTTGAGTGCTAACTATATTTTACCTTTATTCGTGCGAATGTCAATAGAATTCGGTCGATTTTTTGTCTTTTTTGTCGTTTTTTAAAGAAAAAACGGGTTTGAACGCCCGTTTTTTTGATTTCCTGATGGTTTTACATGTTTTGCCTTCTGATAAAATAGAAGAGATATTGCTGTGCAAGTCCGCCGTACTGACCGAAGTGCTCCTCGGCATACTTTTTCATGCCCCGCATGTCGCCTTCGTCAAAGCCGTACACCTCATGCATCACACGGCGCACCCAGACATCAATCGGAAAGCTTTCGATTCTGCCAAGCCCGAATAAGCTGATGCAGCTCGCGACCTTTGGCCCAACGCCCGTCAGAGAAAGGAGCAGGCTGTACTCTTCTGCCGCGGTCAAGGCTTTCCCTGTGTCTGAAATGTCTGCGGTGCCCGGAGTTCCTTGCAGAGACGGCTCTGCTTCAAGGAGCGGACGGAGCTTTATGTATTCGCGCGCCGCCGCGACCAGATAAGGCGCGCGATACCCCAGGCGAACGGGCGCGAGGGCGTCCGGTGTCATGCCGGATAAAACCTCGGGCGAGGGAAGCGAGTAAAGCTCCGAACCCGGTATTTTCTCCCCGCAAAGCTCTGCCAGAGCCTCTATACAGCCCTGTATACGCGGTATATTGTTGTTTTGCGATATAATAAAGGAAACTATCGTTTCCCAAAGATCCTGCCTTAATATGCGGATTCCGTCCCCGGCCTTTACAGCATCCCCTATCTTTTCATCGTGGGAAAGAAGCCATTCCCTGGCCTTGCCATAATCGCGTGAAAGGTCGAAATACTCTGCCCAAAAGTGCTCCGCTTCTTTGCGGTTTTCCGGGGTGTCTGTGACCGAATCTTCTTCGATTACAATGACGCCGGAGGCGTATTTAATACGTGCGGCCCTCTTCGCGGCTGCGCCCGCGAAGCTGCCGTCAGGCCGGTGCTTCCAGCGGAAGCACTGGCCGCACGTAAATGTTTTCCATATATCAATGTCCCTGCATTTTAATTCCGTTATCATTACTCTCCGCTGCTCCCCGCGCCTATTTGGCTGTGCGAACCTCAATATTAACCGCATTCAGGTTTAGCGCCGTCATGGCCTTTACGCGGCTTGCTATCTGCATCTGAAGCTGTCTGCCGACTTCGGGAATGGACACCCCGTAATCGAGATATGCTATCAGCTCTATGATTTTTCCCTGAGGCGACTCACCTACAGCCACCCTGTCGACGTTTTTAACTCCCTTTATACCCTTTGAGGAATAGATTACTATATCGCTTATTACCGATGTGGAAAGCTTGTACTCTCCCAAGTATGAATATGTCGGACGCACAATGGTCTTTTCCTCGGATTTGTTCCCCTTGCCGGTGAGACCCAGCAGCGTCTCCATCACATATCCGTAAAACCCCCTCTTTATCTCGAAGGTCGGCACGGGTATCGTGTGAATCCCCACATCCTGCCTGTAGTGGCGCGCTGTTTCGCGCTCCTCTGCGGTCGTAACATCCTCTATATGAATAATTTCACTGATTTCGGGCAGTTCCAAAGTTTCACTAATTTGCTGTACCATTTTGTCGGAGGTTCCCAGCACAAGTATACTTCTGGGGTTAATTTCTTTTATTTTTTCGACAACCGCATTCCTGTGAGGCTCAAACTTAAACAGGGCCGTTTTTATCGCTCCGACCTTTGTTGGCTGTCCTTTTGCCGAAACTCCGGCCAAAATTAGGTTTCCTGCGATAAAAAGTCCGTCATCTATGATGGTTTCGATGCCTTTTTCACGACAAATGTCGATTGCCTTATAGCTTTTTCCGGTGCCGCTTTTGCCCACGAGTGCGTAAATTTTCATCTTTACATCTCCAAAGTGTTCTGATATAATCAAGTTGTCGTTAAGAAATATTAAAAGGAGGTTTTATTATGGCTTACAAAATTAACGCAGATACTTGCATCAGCTGTGGTGCTTGCGCATCCGAGTGCCCTGTAGAGGCTATTTCCGAAGGCGCAGATTCCTATGTTATTGATTCCGATAAGTGCATCGATTGCGGCGCATGTGCAAACACTTGCCCTGTTGACGCTCCTGCTCAGAACTAATAACGGGTAAAAATATTAGGATTAACAATAACCGTTTCATTACTGAAACGGTTATTTTCTTGCCATAATTCAGTTATTCTTCAAAACCTGCTCCGCCGTTTTGTGCCGCATTGCCGCTCACCTTGTACGCAAGCGTATAAAGCGAATCGGAAAGGTGTACATTTTCAAGCGCAACATGGTTAGGAACCTCCAAGTCCACCTGTGCAAAGTTCCAGATGCCCTTAACACCTGCAAAGCAAAGCTTGTCCGCAATTTCCTGCGCATTGTCTTTTGTCGTGCAGATGATGCCGAGGTCTATTTCGTTATCTTCGACATACTCAACCAGGCCTTCGGAATCAAGCACATCGATGTCGTTTATCCTGAGTCCCACGAGACGAGGGTTAACATCGAACAGCGCCTTTACCACAAAGCCTGCTCTGTAATAGTGAGTATAGTTAGCCAGCGCCTGACCTAAATTGCCGGCACCGACAATAACCATCTTGTACTCTCTGTCGAGTCCAAGGATGGCACTTATTTCATTGTAAAGCCCATCAACGTTATAGCCATATCCCTGCTGTCCGAATCCGCCAAAGTTATTCAAATCCTGGCGAATCTGAGATGCGGTATATCCAATCAGGCTGGACAGTTCGTTTGACGAAATCTTGTCTACGCCTTTTTTCTTGAGCTCTTTGAGATATCTACGGTAACGTGGCAGTCTTTTTATGACCGCATTCGAAATTTTCGTGGTATCTTTTATTTTGCTTTTGCTCATAAATTTAAATTCTTTCTTCTACATACTTGACTAAATCGCCAACACTCTGGAATTTCTCTGCCTCTTCGTCAGGGATTTCGATGTCATATTCGTCCTCGATAGCCATGATAATTTCTACGGCGTCGAGCGAATCTGCTTCCAGGTCTCTCATCAGATGAGTGTCCATGGTGATATCATCCCCACTGACATTGATCTGCTCCATGATGATTTCCTTAATCTTATCAAATACCATAATGTGTTTCCTCCGTAATGCAATTTGCACGTATTTATTATATATATACGTGTAGCTATATGCAAGTAGAAAGTTGCGATTTTGTGCGTTTTTTAACGATACTTATTTGCTGTCTTCAAGCTCCATCCAAGAGTCATAAACTTTGGAAAGTTCAGCCTTTTTATCCTCGATTAAAGAGTTCAATTCACCCAGCTTTGCGTGGTCCGAAAAGTACTGCGGCATGCACATTTTTGACTGCAGCTCCTCAATATCCGTTTCCAGCTCTGCAATCCTTTCCTCAAGGCGCGTCTTTTCCTTTTCGAGGCGTTTTGCTGCCGTCGCCGCTTCCTTTTTAAGCCTTCTTTCCTCCGCAGACGAAAGGCCTGCGCCGCTGCCACCCGGGACGACGCTTACGGAGCCTTCAGGCTCGCTCGCCGCAAAATTCTGCTTTCCCAGCTCTGACATATACTTTTTGCCCGAATCTATTTCCTGCTGCTTTTTCTCAAGATAGTAGTCATACTTTCCGAGATAATTCACAGCGCCCTCGGGCGTAAGCTCAATTATGCGGTCAGGAATACGCGAAAGGAAATATCTATCGTGCGATACGACAATCACCGTCCCCGGGAACTCGCGAAGTGCTTCCTCGAAAACTTCCTTTGAATTTATGTCGAGGTGGTTTGTAGGCTCGTCGAGGATTAATGTGTTCGATCCCGCGAGCATCATCTTTGCAAGGCTGAGTCTGGCTTTCTCACCGCCCGAAAGTGAGCTTATCGTAAGAAACACGTCCTCGCCTCTAAAGAGAAACCTGCCAAGTATGCTGCGCATTTCCGTGTCTGTATAAAGCCTGTAAGACTCCTTCAGTTCATCCAGCACCGTGTTGCTGCCATTTAGCAGCAGCTGTCCCTGGTCGTAGTATCCGAAGTCCACGTTGTGACCGACCTTCAAATAGCCGCTGTCGGGCGCCAGCTCTCCTATCAGAATTTTCAGGAGCGTAGTCTTTCCTATCCCGTTTGCCCCCACTATACATATGCGCTCTCCACGCTTTATGTCAAAGTTCACATTTTTGAAAAGCTCGCGGCGCTCTCTGCCGTAGCCGAAGCCTTTTGCAAGCCCTTCACCTATCAGCACGTCGTTTCCGGACTGGAAATTCTGCTTGAAGCGGATTTTCATCTTGCCCGGCTCCGCGTCAGGACGCTCCAGCCGTTCGACATGTGCAAGCCTCTTTTCACGGCTTGCTGCACGCTTTGCCAGCTGCTCCGTGCCGCGCTCCTTGTAGCGCCTGATCATGTCCTCCTGGCGGCGTATCTCGGCTGCCTGGTTTTCGTAATGGCGCAGGTCTTCTTCTCTGCGCAGTCTCTTCTTTTCGGCAAACTCGCTGTAGTTGCCTTCGTAGCAGCAGAGCTTCTTGTTTTCCACCTCAAAGATTCTGGTCACGGTGCGGTCGAGGAAGTAGCGGTCGTGCGATACGACCACAATCGTGCCCTTGTAGGTCTTTAAGTACCCCTCCAGCCACTTTAGCGTGCCGATGTCCAGATGGTTTGTGGGCTCGTCTAAAAACAGCAGGTCGGGCTTTTTTAGAAGCAGTGCCGCCAGAGCCAGTCTGGTGCGCTCGCCGCCCGAAAGAGTGCTTATCTTCTTGTCGTAAAACTCCGGCCCAAAGGCCATGCTTGAGAGGACGCCTGTGATTTCGCTTTTGTAGCTGTAGCCGCCCTTTCTGTCGTACTCCTGCTGGAGTGCATCGAGGCGGTGGAGCAAGGCATCTACCTCTGCCTGCGAAGCTCCCGAAGCGGAAAGATCCGCCACCTGCTGGCTCATTCGCGTAATCTCTGCTTCCATTTCGTGAAGAAACGCAAAAATGCCGTCTATCTCTCCAAAAACGGTATTTTCGGAGTCAAAGGCGTCATTTTGCTTCAGATATCCTATTGTGGTCTGATTTGAGACATAGAACTCGCCGCCCTCGTGAGGCAATTCGCCAGTCAGGATTTTAAAAAGCGTGGTCTTTCCGGCGCCGTTTACGCCTATCAGTCCCACTCTATCCCCCTCGTTTATATGAAACGAAATATCCTCGAGGATTACATCGGTTCCGTACTCTTTTCTCAAATTGTTTGCACTTAATATAATCATAATTCTAAAGTGGTACAGAAGCGACGGCATCGAGCGAAAGGTCGCTGAGCTCGCCCGCTTTATACATGTAATAAGCTGCGCAGCCAATCATTGCCGCATTGTCCGTGCACAGCACGGGATCGGGCACATACAGCTTTATGCCGCGCTTTTCGCATGCTGCTGCCATCTGCTTTCGCAGCGCGGAGTTGCTCGCAACTCCGCCCGCCATAACGAGCCTTTTCTCGTTATGGCGGGCAGCAGCCTTCATCGCCTTTGTCACTACAACGTCGAGCACGGCTTGCTGGAACGATGCGGCCACATCCGCCACATTTATCGCCTTGCCCGCCTGGCGCTGCGTGTTAACGTAATTCAGCACACCTGTCTTTATGCCGCTAAATGAAAAGTCGAGGCTATCCTTTTCAAGCATAACGCGCTTGAACTCTATCGCGTTCGGATTTCCTTCCTTTGCGATTCTGTCTATTTTAGGGCCGCCCGGATAGCCGAGTCCGATAACCCTAGCAACCTTGTCATAGGCTTCGCCTATTGCATCATCTCTGGTCTGGCCCAAAACCTCGCACTTGTTGTAATCCGTAACCCTTATTATATTCGTATGTCCGCCCGAGAGCACGAGCGCCATGAAAGGCGGCTCCAGCTCCGGATACTGCAGGTAATTGGCGCTGATGTGCCCCTGAATATGATGCACCCCCACCAGAGGCTTATTCTTTGCGAGCGCAAAGGCCTTTGCAGTCGCCACGCCGATCAAGAGTGCGCCAATCAGTCCGGGTCCGCTTGTCACACCGATCAGGTCTATATCATCAAGTTTCACGTTTGCCTGCGCGAGTGCCTGCTCGGTAACCGCGTTTATATTGTTTAAGTGATGGCGGGACGCAATTTCGGGTACTACGCCGCCGAACTGCGTATGAATTTCTATTTGAGATGAAATGACATTGGAGAGTATTTCTCTGCCATCGGCAAGGACAGCTACGCTGGTCTCGTCGCAGCTTGACTCTATTGCCATTGTAAGGAACTTACCGTCTTTCATTACTCTACCCTTTCCATATTATTTCTCCACATAATTATGGCATCCTCGCCATTATCACTGTAATACCCTTTTCGAATACCTGCCGGGTAAAAGCCCAGCTTTGTGTAGAGTGCCAGCGCAGGCGCATTTGAAGGACGAACCTCGAGAGTTTGCGATTCAACTCCGCGTTTGGCCGCCTCTTCAAACAGGAACTCCACTATCTGCTTTCCCAGATGCTTCCCCCGATAATCCGGATGTACGGCAACATTTGTGATGTGACCCTCATCGAATATGATCCACATCCCCGCATATCCGACAACCTTATCTCCGTCCGCCGCCGTCACATAGAGCGCTCTTTCGTTGTCCCTGATATCGGCTGTGAACGAGGCTTCGCTCCATGGCGAGCGGAAACATATCTTGTCGAGTTCTGCCATCTGATGTATGTCTTTTTCTTCAGATATTCTGATTATTACTTCCTGCATTTTTCTCCGCAAGCTTCCTCTCGGCTTCAGCCTGCCTCATGTATATAGGCTCCAGCTGTCCGTATTCAAGGAGGCATCCTTCTTTGAACATTTCCATTCCAAGCTTCGCAACCGATGCGGCAGTCTGAAGATTGCTCACCGGCCTGAGCGCTGCATTAACCTCCGGGCTGCCTACGAGCATGCGCGCATCGTAAAAATTGTAGCCCTTTTCGTTGGCCCACTCTGC
>DGGP01000142.1:7403-9333 GCA_002392265.1 Firmicutes bacterium UBA3871
GAGCCATACACCGCCACGCCATCTCCAAACAGCATGAATTCGTTTTTGTCGCTTATCTGAAGCGCCTGGTTTAACATTCGCAGGTAATCCTCGAGAGCATAAGCTCCGGAGCGGACGATTTCGAATATTTTTTCGCTTGCCGGCGCATCCTCGCCTGCCTCGCGATTCCACAGAAAGGCCCCGCCGTACACCTGACTCCTTCTTGCATCAAATATAGGGCAGATAACGCCTTGATAGTCCGGCACGTGATAAGCAAAGCTCATCAGTGTAGGTACCGCTATAGCCTTTATATTCAGGCTCTGCGCGAGCGCTCTGGCTGTCGATACTCCGATTCTGATTCCCGTAAAGGATCCCGGCCCCGCGCTCACTGCGATAGCCGAAGCCCCTGCAAGGTCCACATTTGTCGCCTTGGTGATTTCGTCTATCATCGGTGCCAGGTTTGTCAGATGGTTGTATCCGGGCTCGCCCACCAGCTCCACTATTTCGTTTTTTGAGTTAACAACCGCCACAGAAAGCTGCGGTCCGGTCGTCTCTATTGCCAGTATGTACATGGCTACTCTCCCTTTATGGATATATGATATTTTCTTTCGGTCTCACCCTCGCCGCGCTCAATCCTGATGACCAGCGTCCCTTCGGGCAAAAGATCTTCTATTAAATCGGCCCACTCTATGATGCAGATTCCGTCCCCGAAAAGATATTCGTCAAATCCTATTTCATAAAGCTCGTCCGGATCATATACTCTGTATACGTCAAAATGGTAAAGCGGTATGCGTCCGCTGCGGTGCTCCTGAACTATGGTAAAGGTCGGGCTCGTTACAGCCTCGGTGACTCCAAGGGCGCGGGCAATGTAACGCGTAAGTGCGGTTTTGCCTGTTCCGAGGTCTCCGACAAGGGCCACTACATCCCCCGCGTCCAGCCTCTCTGCCAGCATTTCACCGAGCTTTAGCGTCTCATCCTCACTGCTCACAAATATTTCGTTTTCAAGCCCAATCAAATTCATAATTCCAATCTGGGGACAGGTCCCAAATTCGCCTTTTTGGAAGGTTGGGGACAGGCCCCAAATTCGCCTTTTCGCTAATTTAGGGACAGGTCGACCTGTCCCTAAATTAGACTTTTTTCCAATTTGGGACCTGTCCCCAGATTCGCCTAGCGATGGAGGAATACGGAAATCCTCTTGTATACGAGGAAGGTAATAAGCGAGTTGACGCCTGTCTTAAGCAGGTTAAACAGCGCGATTGACGGAAGCATCGGAACTACTGCCGAGCTCGGCATCCCAAAGAATGCCGCCGTTATAAAATAGTTTGCCGGCAGCATTACGGCCGTCATGGTCAGCGTGCCCGCAATCAGCGCAATAATAGCTATCTTTTTAGTTTTACGTTCGCCGCGGTAGATGTTACCTGCGACCAGAACGAAGGAACCTGTTGCAATTATGTGCATGATTACACCATAAGCACCTGTAGTTGCAAACATTGTTCCCTGAATGACCGACACCACTACAGTGATGAACAGTCCTGCCAGAGGCCCATAAGCGAAGGTGCCGATCAGTATGGATATGTCCGCAGGATCATATTCCAAAAATGGCAACAGCGGAAATGGGATACGGATAAGTGCCATCAGTACGATTGAGATGGCTGCAAGCATGCCCATTTTGGCAAGCCTGCCTGTTCTTGTTTGAGTTTCACTCATGATTCAAATTCCTTTCTTGATAAATGAATAAGGAATCTGCCAGGAAACATGAAATTAAATAGCCTCCGTGTCTCGGAGGCGTGGATGCAGGCATATTAAAGCCACGCATCTGGTTCTTCCATCCGGACTATACCGTCGGCTCCGGATTCACACCGGATCTGCTTTGGCTTTATTACAAAGCCTCCGCTCGCGGGCTCGGCCCCAAATAATGACGCCATCACCGCCGGTGGGGAATTGCACCCCG
>DGGP01000015.1 GCA_002392265.1 Firmicutes bacterium UBA3871
TGCCGTACAGAGCACATGTTCTTTGAAGAAGAAAGAATTCCTGCAGTTCGCCGCATGATTATGGCTGACAGCGAAGCAGAGAGAAGAGAAGCTCTCGCAGCGCTCCTGCCTTATCAGAAGAGCGACTTCAAGGGTATATATGAGGCAATGGGTGACAGACCTGTTACAATTCGTCTTTTAGACCCACCTCTCCATGAGTTCATTCCTCATACAGACGAGGAAATGAAGGTTCTCGCAAAGCAGATCAATGTTCCGTTTGAAAAGCTTCAGGCAAAGGGTGCAGAGCTTCACGAGTTCAACCCAATGCTCGGCCACAGGGGCTGCCGTCTGGCCGTAACCTATCCTGAAATCGCAGAGATGCAGGCAGAGGCTATTATCAGAGCAGCTATCGAGCTTAAAAAGGAAAAGAACATGGACATCGTTCCTGAAATCATGATCCCTCTGACAGGCTCGAAAAAGGAACTTGCATTCGTAAAGAAGGTAGTTGTTGATACTATCGAAAAGTGCTTTGAGCAGGAAGGTATCAAGTTCGATTATCTCGTAGGTACGATGATTGAGGTTCCTCGCGCAGCACTTACTGCTGATGAAATCGCAGAAGAAGCTGAATTCTTCTCGTTCGGTACAAATGACCTGACTCAGATGACTCTGGGATTCTCTCGTGACGATACAGGTAAGATTATCAAGGAATACAAGAGACTCGGCATCTTCGAAGAAGATCCGTTCCAGTCGCTCGACCAGGTAGGTGTAGGCAAGCTCGTAAAGATGGCTGTAGAGCTCGGCAAGGCAACACGTCCTAACATCAAGCTCGGCATCTGCGGCGAGCACGGCGGAGACCCTAAGACTATTGATTTCTGCCACAGAGTAGGGCTTAACTACGTTTCCTGCTCACCGTTCCGTGTGCCTATCGCAAGACTGGCAGCAGCACAGGCAGCTATCGCAAATAAATAATTGAGTATTTAGAGCAATTTCAAACCCACCTTCAGCAAACGGAGGTGGGTTTTCAAAAGAGGAGGACAGCTATGGAAAACAGCGAAATAATGAGAATGCCGATGATTGGAGACAAAGCTCCTGAGTTCAGGAGCATCACGACAAAGGGAAAGATTAATTTTCCGGATGATTACAAAGGAAAATGGGTAGTTTTCTTTTCGCATCCCGCAGATTTCACCCCGGTTTGCACTACAGAGTTTATTGCTCTTTCCAAAAGAGCCGAAGAGTTCAGGGCTATGAACACAGAGCTTTTGGGACTTTCAATCGACTCACTGCATTCACATCTGGCATGGGCAAAGAACATTGAGGAAATAGACTGGAAGGGACAGGGAAAGGTGACGGTTCCGTTTCCTATAGTTGCAGATATCAGCATGGCTGTGGCTAAAAAGTATGGAATGCTTCAGACAGTAGCATCCACACAGACAGTAAGGGCGGTATTTATTATCGATCCCGATTCGATTATCAGGGCAATACTCTATTATCCTATGTCATCAGGCAGAAATATTGACGAGATTGTCAGAATTATTCAGTCTCTCCAAAAGCATGACACGGAAAATGTCAACACTCCTGCGGACTGGGTTCCGGGAGATTATGTGCTGCTGGGATCGCCGCTGACTCTCGAGGATGCTGAAAGCAGAATAAAGGAAAAGGGTGAAGAGCTGATACCTTATGAGTGGTATCTTACCGCAAAGAAGGATTGCAAATAAAAGGTTAATGAATTATTAGCGATGCGCTGCAAAAAATAATTGCAGCGCATCGTTTTTTATTTACATTAATAGGTAAATAGTATATAATATGGTAATAAATGGAATGTTTCGGGAATAAGCAGCTTATTGAAAGGAGATTAATAATGGGAAGTAGGATTGAGATAACAACAGATGATGCCGAATACGGAAAGGCACTTGCAGAGAGTCTGGCTGTGCACTACATGGGAATCAGCGCCGAAACGGTAATTACGAATGAAGATTTGGGTAACTATTTCATTGTGGCAGGAAAAAGAATCAGCAAATACATCAGTGTATATGAGGCCGCTGCGGAAATTGAAGCGGCACTGGGGATTAATCCGGCACAGCGAAGTCTTTTAAAGGACAGGCTCGTGATAGGGCTTGCGGGAATGCGTGGAGGCTGCGGAGTCAGCAGCATTGCGGAGGGGCTTGGCAGGACGCTTGCTTTGTTTCACGGAAAGAGAGTGCTGTCGCTTTGCTTGGGTAATTTCGGGAGCGACTTTTGCAGTATAGGTGATGCGCGGCTTGGCAGATTATTGTATGAAAGCAGAGCTTTAGATGATGAAGCGTTTGGGGAGAGGAGTGTACAGTGTGTCTCGCCCGACCCTTATGGCGTGTGGCATTTGGGCGTTAAAAACGGATATAATCCTTTAGCATTTGAAAATACTGAATTTGTCAGTGAATTTATTGAAAAATTGATGGCAAAGTTAAATCTAAACTTAACAATTCTAGACCTCGGTTCGGCCTCGGATATGGGACCGGAAAAGATGAAACTGCTAGATAAAACGGATTTTGTTTTTGCCGTTTTGTGCAGCAGAGAGGATATGAAGAGAGCATCAGACTTTGAAAATACAGTGAGATTAATTAGCGGAAATGAAGGGTTTTCAATTACGGGCTTAATACTAAACCATGTGGGGAATCGGGAAGAAATTTTCGATACTGAAACCGGACCTGCCTGTGATTTTTCAGATGATGAAGGAATTCATATTGAGTTTTCGCCGGAAAGCTTTAAACGGTCGGAAAGTGGGGTGGAACTCGATATCAGTCTGGAGTTTGGGCTTTGTCTTGAAAAGCTTGCATCAAAGCTTCTTGAAATGTGAGAAATGTCACACAATTTGTTGAAAATTATTTCTTTGTTGTGCTATGATAATGTTTATAGGAGAAATCCACAGTAATTATACTTTGGGGGTATATCTATGAAAGCTAGCTTTATCATAACTTCAGTCCTGATACCGGCGTTTAACATTCTGGTATTTTGTATTTCTGCATTTATGGATGTGAATCCGATATTCGCGGTGATACCGTGCATTATCGGTTCTGTGCTGTTTGCGGTCGCGGGCTACAAGCTGACAATTGAGCCGTTTGTAGAGCAGTATCAAACTCTCGAGGAAGCATTCAACAATGTAAAGCGAAACGACCAGGCGAGAAGCGAGTTTGTTTACTCGATTTCACAGGCTTTTGAGTCACCGGTAAATGAAATCATAAAAACTACGCGCGAACTGGACAGACTGGGTATAGCAAAGGCTGAAAATTTCGAGAGAATGCAGGCAGAGGCGGATGCTGCGGCAAAGAAAAAGAATTATAATTACTTTGATCCGAACAAGAAAACTCTGTTCGATCCTACCGATGAAAAGAATCAAAAGATTGATCCTAATAAATACAAGGGCGAGCTGATTAGACAAAAGACAAAGGATCTAACCAATTCTGCGGAAAAGCTGGGAAACCTGGCAAAGGATATTGTTCTTTTTTCCGATGTGCAGACCAAATCCCATGTAGCTCAGGGCGGCAGGTTTGATGTTGACAAGGCCGTTGACAAGGTAATGGAGGTTATGGGTAAATATGCCGGAGAAAAGGATATAGAAATCGATATCGATATCGAAGACGGACTCTATATTGAGGGCATTCAGGAACGCTTTGTCGCAATGCTTCAAAAGATTGTCGACAACGCGATAGTATATTCGCGAAAGGGTAGCAGAATTTTCATCGAGGCAAGCAGCGTCAGCGGATATGTGGTGGTTAATGTAAAGGACGAGGGCATGGGAATTCCACCGAGTGAAATCCCTAATGTATTCCAGAACTTTTACAGAGTGCAGCGTCTGACAGATCCGAATCCGAATGGTGCGGGCATGGGACTTGCAATTGTAAAGCAGATTGCGGAGCTTATGGATGCTGAAGTAAAAATAAAGAGTGCACTTAATGTGGGTACAACCGTAACATTGATTTTTAAACGAGGCATTGATTAAACTCAGAGGACTACTTCTATATGGAACATCTTGACAGCTTTATTTTGGATTTGGCGTTAATCCTCGCTGCGTCCAGCATAATAACAGTTATATTTAAAAAATTAAAGCAGCCGGTGGTACTCGGATATATCGTTGCGGGCTTTTTAATCAGCCCAAACTTTGAGTGGCTTCCGACTGTAATCAGTTCTGACAATATCAGCCTATGGGCAGATATAGGAATAGTGTTTCTGATGTTTGGCATCGGACTCGAGTTCAATCTCCACAAGGTAGCGGAGGTTGGAGGCGGCGCAATCATCATAGCGGGCACAGTCATAGCTGCTATGGTTACGCTGGGCTATACTGCAGGTCAGCTGATGGGCTGGTCCACGATGGACAGCGTGTTTTTGGGCTGTATGATTTCAATGTCATCAACCATGATAGTGATAAAGGCCTATGAGGAAATGGGTCTGAAAAGACGCAGATTTGCAACGCTGGTTATAGGAGCACTTGTAATAGAGGATATGGCGGGCATCTTTATGATGATTATTCTTACCACCATTTCCGTTACGAGGAATTTTTCGGGGAAAGACCTGGCTGTGGAGCTGTCTCAGCTGATATTCATCCTGATAGCGGTACTGGTAATAGGTATATATATTATTCCGTCACTTCTGAAGCGAATAATAGGGCTCTTAAGCGACGAGATGCTGTTGCTGTTTTCTCTGGCAGTATGCCTGGTCATGGTAGTGTTCAGTGTGTATATAGGCTTTTCCGAAGCCCTTGGCGCATTCCTCGCAGGCTCGATACTTGCCGGAACCGTACAAGCCGAGAGGGTGGAGCATCTGGTGCAGCCTATAAAGGATCTGTTCGGTGCAATATTCTTTGTATCGGTGGGTATGATGATAGTGCCGGAAATGCTTGTAAAGTACTGGGCACAGATTCTGATAATTTCTTTACTCGTAATCATTGGGCAGATGCTGTTTTCCTGCATCGGTAGCCTGATTTCGGGGCAGGCGTTAAAGACCGCCGTTCGTGTGGGCTGCTCAATGTGTCAGGTGGGCGAGTTCTCGTTCATCCTTGCAACGCTTGGAGCCTCACTGGGCGTCATCAGTGATTTTCTGTATCCGATTATCGTTTGTGTTTCCATAATTACGGCATTCACCACGCCGATATTTATTGGCAGCGGCGAGAAAATCTACTTTTTCGTAAATAAAATAATCCCTAAAAAAATAAGCAGCAAAATCGGTCAATATACTTCGCAGGACAAGGGCGCGAGCGAGTTTGACAGCGACTGGAAAAAATTCCTGTCAAACAGAGCTGTAAAGATTATCGTGGGTATAGCGGGAATGCTTGGCATAACGCTGCTGTTTACTACTATAGTTGAGCCTTATGTTTACGAAAGCCTCGACCTTCACAGCGGAGTGGCGAGAGCTGTTTTAGCGGTGCTTGCAATAGCCTGTATGCTGCCGTTTGCTTATGTTATGTGCCGTCGAAGGGGCAGGACCTTTTTAAAGCTCTGGTACAAATCGAATTTTAACAAGCTGCCGCTGATTGCCATCTGGGCGATTTCAGTGTTCATAGCGGTGGTTTTCATAACCGTAATACTGCGCAGATACATATTTTCGATTCCTATTTTGGTGGATGCAATCATTGCGGTACTGCTGGTTCTGATCTTTATGCGTGTGCCGGTTTTGGGCGGCAGGATCAGCAGGATGGAGACCAGATTTTTCGTTAACTTCAACGAGCGCATCATAGCCCATGAAAAGGCGGAGATGAAAACCAAATCCGACAAAATGTGGATAGATGAAAAGATGCGGCTGGTGGAATACAAGATAATAGACAATACGGGAAAGCAGTTTGTAAAGGATATGATATCGAACAAAGCCTTTGGCTGCATGATCGTTTCGATATTCCGTTCACAGCAGGAGCTGATTAATCTGCCAAAGGCAAACACACCGCTCCACAATGGAGATATTCTGACGGTAATCGGCTCGGAAGAGGGTATTTTGGCATATTCAAAGTCTCTCCAAAAGAGCCACAATATTAAAGAGACAAAGAATGGCTCAAGGTCGCTGAAGGAATATCTCTATTATCAGATGTTTGATGATGACATACTCCTCGAAAATCAGCTGATGTGCTGTGCGTTAAAACCGTTAAAGCGCGGAGATTTTATGTGTGGCAGATCTGTAAAGGACAGTAAATTTATTTCAAAATACGATGGATATATGATAGCAATAGAAAGACAGGGACTGCAGATTATTTCTCCTGACAGAAGCGAGATACTGCAGGAGGGCGACATTATCTGGTGCCTCGGCACGCAAAAGATGGTCGGAAGACTTCAGGATGACGATGTCCTGATGCTCTGATGCTCCGGCAGACCTGTCCCCAAATTGGATATTTCGTCAAACCGGTGCCTGGCACCGGTTTGACTTGTTTTTTGCCCTGAAAAAGCAATAAAATATTGTCAGGGGGTAGAATATGAAAAGTACTGAAAAGCTGGTATCAAAGGCCAGGGAAGAAATCGGAAAGAAAAAGGACATCAGCGATGATGAGGTGAGGGAGCTTTTAATCGGACTGAGCTTTGAGATAGCGGAGTACATGCTGCTTTGTGCGGCGGAAAGGGAAAACCTGATAGAGCGTGCTTTCTGCAGTCTCAGGTGCGAATACGGGCCTCTGCAGCCACTGATTTCGGACAGCAGCATCACAGAAATAATGGTAAACGGCGCGAGTGATGTATATATCGAAAAAAGCGGAAAGATAATGCGTAGTGAGATGTATTTTGAATCCACAGAGGAGCTTGAGAACATCATACGCAAAATGGCGGCAGGCGTGCGCAGGGAGATTAATGAAATGGTGCCGATAGTCGATGCGCGTCTTTCGGACGGTTCACGCGTGAACGCTGTGTATAAAAGCATTGCGCTTGGCGGGCCGGTACTGACAATAAGGAAATTCCCGGAAAGGCCGTTTGCTATGGAGGATTTTTTGAGGCTGGGCACGATTACAGCAGAGGCTGCTGAGTTTCTGCGCGTGCTTGTGGAGGCGGGATACAACATTTTCATCAGCGGTGGGACCTCGTCGGGCAAGACTTCTTTTTTGAACGTGCTCTCGGCTTACATTCCGGCAGATGAGCGAGTCATCACAATCGAGGATTCGGCAGAACTGCAGATTCGTCAAATCCCGAACCTGGTGCGGATGGAGTGTCGCAACGCTAATTCGCAAGGCAAGGGGCAGATTACCATGCGCGACCTCATTAAATCATCACTGCGTATGCGTCCGGACCGCATCATAGTCGGAGAAGTGCGCGGCGGCGAGGTTATGGACATGGTCCAAGCTATGAACACCGGCCATGACGGCTCGCTTTGCACGGGGCATGCCAATTCTGTGGGCGGCATGATGAAGCGGCTTGAGGCAATGTTTTTGCAGGCGGCGGAGCTTCCTGCCGCCTCGGTACGCAGCCAGATTGCTGAGGGGATAGACATAGTGGTGCACATGGGAAGGCTCTCGGACAAACAGAGAAGAGTGCTGGAAATTGCTGAAGTTTCAAAGACTTTGGCAGGCGGCGAAATAAAGGTCAATAGCTTGTTTAAATATAAACCGGGTAGTGGCCTGCAGCGTACGGAAAATTCGCTAATGAATACTTCAAAGCTCGAAATGGCAGGACTGATGCTCCCTGTAGCAGTTAAAGACAGGCTTGAGAAAGAGGGTGCATAAATTATGCCTATTGATTACAGAACCTATCAGTTTTCGAAGAGCGAAATAATAAGATGCTGTGCTTTATGCTTTGCAGGGATGCTGGTGATTGCCGGTTTGTTTTTTGACAGCGTTTGGCCGGGGATTATACTATCCCCGAGCTTGTATTTTTGTCTGCCGATTTTTGCAAAGATTAAATGCGAAAAGCGGTTAAAGGTGCTTCGAGAGGAATTCGTAGATTTCCTTTACAGTCTGTCATCTTCGGTTGCCACGGGCATGCACATGGGCGAGGCGATTTCCGAGGCGCGAGACAGCCTTTTGGTAGCCTACAAGGGACATTCCTTGCTGGCTGACGAGCTCACGGAAATGATCAGGAAAATGAGCGAGAGCAATGCGGGAGAAAAAGAGCTTCTCTTTGATTTTGCAAAGCGTAGCGGAATTGATGATCTAAAAAGCTTTGTTGAGAGCTATTACATCTGCCGCGATTCAGGCGGCGATCTGGTGGCAAATGTGAACCGCAGCACACAGGTGATAACGGACAAGCTTTTGATCGAAAAAGACATGAAAACACTTATCTCACAAAAGGTATTCGAGGGGAGAATCATTGCAGCGCTACCGCCGTTTATTATACTCTTTTTGCGCATAACCTCGCCCGATTATTTGGCACCGCTTTATGAAACGGCGATGGGGCGCATAATAATGCTGGGGGCACTAATGGCCATGGCTTATGCCTTTTATTATTCGGGTAGGCTCTCAAGAGTAGTCTTTTCTGAAGACATAGACAGCTGCCAGCCGGAGTTTATGAGTCGGGTGGGGCTGCTGCTTGGCTCGGGCATGGTACTGCAGACGGTGTTTGAACGCATGGCAAGTGAGAGCAGTCTTTCGGAAAATCTCCTGCAGCGGGATTTTCGAAGGCTCTACGAAGATGCCGCAAGTGAAAACGTGCCGGTAATAGTGAAGCTCAGGGAATATGCCAGGACCTCGGGCAGCCGAGAGATGCTCAGGTTTGTCGGAATCCTTGCCGCAAATCTGGACAAGGGCACTGAGCTTACCGAAAAGCTTTCGCGCGAATCGGAGTTCATGTGGCACTCTGCGAAAAAGCAAATTGAGGAAAAGAGCAAGCTCGCAGAGACAAAAATGGCATTTCCGATGTCGCTGATGCTGGTGGTGCTGATTGTAATCACAATCGCGCCGGTTATGATGACGCTGAAATAGGCGTCAGTGCCATGCTTGACTTTTACGGGACATGAGATATAATTATTAAGTATGAATTTCATAGGCGGAACGGGGTGAGAATCCCCACGAGTAGGTCACTGTGATACCAACGGTTTAGTCAGGTCAGCCAATTTGTAAATCCTGCCATTACCGGGTCGCAAATGAAAGAATTATCCACGGGCAGAACTCGTGGATTTTTTTATAATTAACCACAGAGACCGTCCCTAATTTGGACGAGAGAAAGAGGTAAAATATGAAAAGACTGGTCAGCTTGATCTTAATATGCACGCTCGTGATTGCGGGCGCGGTGCCGGTATTCGGACACAGCGCCTTAGATATTTCAAACGCTGTCACGGATACCGCTAAATACATTTACAGCATATCCGGCGGTGCGGGCGTTTCCGACGTTGGCGGCGAATGGGCGGTCCTCGGACTTGCCAGGAGCGGCTACAGCGTTCCGGACGAATATTATCAAAACTATTACGCAAATGTTGAATCATATGTAACTGAAAAGCAGGGCGTGCTTCATAAAAGAAAGTACACCGAATATTCAAGAGTGTCACTTGCACTTACGGCAATCGGCAAGGACCCAAGAAACGTAGGCGGATATAACCTCTTGACACCGCTCGGGGATTTCGATAAAACGGTATGGCAGGGAATCAACGGGCCTACATGGGCTCTGATTGCACTCGACAGCGGCAATTATCCGATGCCGGTTAACAGCGAGGCAAAGGTTCAGGCGAGCCGTCAGATGTATGTAGACTACATCCTCAGCAGACAGCTTTCGGACGGCGGCTGGTCGCTGACAGGTGGTGGAGATGATGTTACTCCGGGCGATGAGAGATCCGACATCGACATTACGGCAATGGTAATTCAGGCGCTTGCAAAATATATGGATCAGCCTGCGGTTTCAAAGGCGGTTAACGAAGCGCTCACAACTCTCAGCAAAAGACAGCACGACGATGGTGGCTTTGACAGCTGGGGCACGGTAAATTCCGAGAGCTGCGTTCAGGTAGTTGTAGCACTCGGAGAGCTTGGAATCCCTGTTGACGATGCGCGCTTTGTAAAGAACGGCAAAACAATGATTGACAACCTGCTTACAAACTTTTACATAAAGGGCAGCGGCTTCAAGCACACGGCAGACACAAAAAAGAGCAACGGCATGGCGACAGAGCAGGCGTTCTACGGCATGGTTTCCGCAAACAGACAGGTAAACGGACAAAATTCGCTCTATCGCATGAACGACCACATCACCTTCAAGGATGCGGAAAAGGACGATACCGTAAAGCCGACTCCAACAAAGGTTGAGGTCACATTCTCAGACATAGATGGAAACAAATATAAAGACGCGATTCTCGAAATGGCATCCCTAGGCTTCATAAACGGCATGGGCGACGGCAAGTTTGCGCCAAACAGTACCATGACAAGGGCACAGTTTGCGACAATCGTGACCAAGAGCCTCAAGCTCGATCCGGGCGAAGAGACAACCTTTAAAGATGTTCCGGTTGGCAAGTGGTACACAGGCTACATTGCAACAGCATGCAAGTTTGGCATAGTCAGCGGCAGAAGCGCGGATGTTTTCGATCCGGAGGGACTTATCACACGCCAGGAGGCTGCTGTAATGGTGGCAAATGCAGCGAAGACTTGCGCCATGAATACGGCACTTGACGAAACAGCTGTACGAAACACACTGGCACAGTTCGGCGACTATATGACAATCGCAGGCTGGGCAAAGACTCAGATGGCATTCTGCTATGCAAACGATATATATGACCAGAGCGATTTGGACACAAATCCAACCGTAAGGATTACGAGAGGCGAAATCGCTCAGATGCTTTACAACATGCTCACAAAAGCACTTGTAATTTAGGAAAATGAAAATGAACAAAAAGATTAAAATAGCAATAGGAATAGTTATCGTACTGGCGGTGCTTGCCTTTGCCTTTTGGTACGGAGGCGGCGCACCGGGGATGCAGGGCTGGAATATAGGTGATGATTCCGCTGTGTCTGTAAGCGACAGCGCAGTAGACACCGGCGCGGATGCGGGCGCAGGCACGGACGAAACAACGAACGACGCGATTTCGGACGGGGCGATTTCAGGCGATGTTCAAGGCGAAGCTGAAGGCAGCACAGAAGGCGGCACAGACAGCGCTTCCGGCATGATAATCGACCCGAAAACCGGCAAGGACAAATACCTGACCGACCCTGTTCCGGAGGGCAAGCCTATCCCGGTGGAACCTCAGGATGTGACTGTGGGGACCACACAGTACACCTGCACACTTTCGATTTCATGCGCGACCATTTTAGATCATATGGACTGGCTCGATCCGGAAAAGGTCGACCTCGTTCCCGAGGATGGCTGGATTTTGAAGGCTACAAAGGTAAAATTCTATGAGGGTGAGAGCGTATTCAACGTGCTGCAGCGCACCTGCAAGCAGAATAAAATCCACATGGAATTCTCGGATACGCCGATGTACAATTCGGCATATATCGAGGGAATTCATAACCTTTACGAGTTTGACTGCGGACAGCTCTCGGGCTGGATGTATTCGGTTAACGGATGGTTTCCTAACTACGGCTGCTCTCGCTATCAGTTAAAGGACGGAGACATCATAAAGTGGGTTTACACATGCGACCTCGGATACGATGTGGGCGGAGGCTATGCTGTCGGAGAATAGGCAATGATAAACAGAGATACTTTTTCTTCATATCATCCAATTATAAATTTCCTGTATTTTGCGCTGGTATTACTTTTTACAATGTGCTTTATGCACCCGGTGGCTCTGGTATTGTCACTTTTTTCGGCGCTTATCTACAGTATTATGCTGCGCGGCCGAAAGGCCGTGCGGTTTTCGCTTGTCTATATGCTGCCGATGGCGATTTTTATCATCATCCTAAATCCGGCATTCACGCATGAAGGCGTGACGATACTTACTTATCTGCCGAGCGGAAACCCGCTGACCTTGGAAAGTATAGCCTACGGAGCTGCGGCTGCGACCATGCTTACCGCAATGCTTGTCTGGTTCACGTGCTTTAATGAAGTCATTACGACGGATAAATTTGTCTATCTTTTCGGGCGCATCATTCCGGCGCTATCGCTGGTGCTGTCTATGGCTCTCAGATTCGTTCCGAGATTCACAGCTCAGATAAAGATTGTCAGCGAGGCTCAAAAGTGTATCGGCAGGGACGTGTCGACGGGCAGCGTCCTGCAGCGGCTGAGGCGCGCTGTAACCGTCATGTCAATCATGATTACATGGAGCCTTGAAAATGCGATAGAGACAGCTGATTCGATGAAGTGCAGGGGCTACGGTCTCCCCGGCAGGTCGGCTTTTTCTATATACCGATTTGACGACAGGGACAAAGCGGCACTTTTGTGGCTCTTCTTTTGCGGCGGATATATCATGTCCGGCTGGATTTGTAAAGCGTTTTATTTTAACTATTATCCTATGATGCGCGGGACGCAGACAGGCGCAATGAGCCTAAGCTTTGAGCTTGTATATCTGGCGCTTTGCCTGACACCCGTTATTGTAAACTTGAGGGAGGACTATGCATGGAAACGTTTAGCATCCATGGATTGACATTTGC
>DGGP01000099.1 GCA_002392265.1 Firmicutes bacterium UBA3871
ATAAAGGTTATCGGCGTGGGCGGCGGTGGCTGTAATGCTGTTAACAGAATGATAGAAGCCGGTCTTGAGGGAGTTTCCTTCATGGCTATTAATACAGATAAACAGGCTCTCAACGGCTCAAAGGCCGAGAGTAAACTCCAGATAGGACAGAAGGTAACAAAGGGACTCGGTGCAGGCGCAAATCCGGAAGTAGGTCAGCGCGCAGCCGAGGAAAACATCGAGGATTTAACAAACTTCATGCAGGGCTCCGATATGGTCTTTATCACAGCCGGCATGGGCGGCGGCACAGGTACCGGAGCAGCTCCGGTTATTGCAAAGGCAGCAAAGGACCTCGGCATACTTACCGTAGGCGTAGTAACAAAGCCGTTTACATTCGAGGGCCGCAAGAGAATGAGCCACGCAGAGGTGGGCATCAAGTTCCTCAAAAAATATGTTGATTCACTGGTTGTAGTTCCTAATGACAGACTCCTCCAGATGACAGAAAAAAATACACCGATGCTCGAGGCCTTTACCATGGCCGATGAAGCACTCAGACAGGGTGTTCAGGGCATTTCGGACTTAATTTCCAATCCGGGCATAATTAACGTCGACTTTGCCGATGTTCAGACAGTAATGCGCGATCGCGGAATCGCACATATGGGTATAGGACGAGGCAAGGGCGAGGATCGTGCGGAGCAGGCATTAAAGACAGCAGTTGAAAGCCCGCTTCTCGAAACAAGCATTGACGGCGCAAAGGCAGTGCTCCTCAATATTGCCGGCGGTTACGATATGGGACTTCAGGAAGCCAGCGCAATCGCAGACAAGATTCAGGGAGCTATATCCGAAGATGCTATGCTGATATTCGGTACTACTGTTGATGAAACTCTTCAGGATGAAATCGTAGTAACCGTTATCGCTACAGGTTTCGAAGACAGAGTTGGCGGATTTGCTGCTCCTCAGCAGACCAGTCAGGCACCGCAGGCAGGTGATGATTTATTCGGAGGTACTGCATATGCGGAGCAGAAGGCAAATCCTGAAACCACATCGGGAAGCAGCGATATGCCGGGCTCAACGGACGGTATGGATTTACCGCCGTTCCTGCAAAAGGAATCCACGATCACTTTTGAAGCGCCCGCACCTACAGTATCAACCACATTTGATATTCCGAGCTTTCTTCACAAAAAATAAAACTGCAATGCAGCAGTAGATTACAAGCCGGTGTATACCGGCTTGTTTCTTATACAGGAGTATATTTCATAATGAAAAAGGTCACGTCGCGTGACAACAGAATAGTAAAGCTTTGCAAGCAGCTTTCGCAGCGCAAGTACAGAGACAGGACGGGCATGTATCTGATTGAAGGCCCGAACCTGGTAAAGGATGCGCTGCTTCTTGGCGTGCCTTTGGAAGCAATAGTGGTGCGGGAAGGCTACTTCTTCGAGGGTAGGGACTTCGCGCCTTGTGACATGCCAAAGGACGTGGAGACAGTAGAGCTTGCACAGCAGCTTTTTGAGGAGCTTACAGGCACCGAGCACAGTCAGGGCATAATGGCAGTAGCCTGCCGTGAAAGCTTAAGTGCCGCAGAGTTTTTCCGCAGAGCGGGAGATGATGGAAACATCGTCGTGCGGGACCGCCTGCAGGACCCGGGAAACATCGGGACGATAATCAGAACTGCCGATGCAGCAGGCTACAGAGGTGTAGTGGCAATTAAGGGCTGCAGCGACATATTTTCACCTAAGGTAGTAAGGGCGGCGGCCGGTTCAGTCTTTAGAGTGCCCGTGCTCATTGCGGAAACACCTGAGCAAGCGGCCGGGCAGCTTAAAAAGATGGGCAGGAGGCTAATAGCGACCTGCTTTGATACCGACAAGAGGTATTATGATATCGATATGAAGCGTGGCATCGCACTGATAATCGGAAACGAGGGAAACGGAATCAGCCGGGAGCTTTTGGAGCTTTCCGACGAAAGAGTAAAGATTCCTATGACCGGCAGCATAGACAGCCTGAATGCGGCAGTCGCTGCGGGGATTCTGATGTACGAGGCCCAAAGAGCATAAATTTAGAAAATGGAGATTATTATGAACGCTGAATTAGAAAAAATATTAAAAGAGGCAAAGGAGTCACTCGCTGCAGCGACCACTCCCGAAGACACCGAAAACATCAGAGTAAACATGCTCGGTAAAAACGGCAAGCTTACTATGATTTTAAGATCGATGGGCAGCCTTTCAAAAGAAGAAAAGAAGGAGCTCGGAGCTGCGGCAAATGCTGCAAAGAGAGAGCTCGAGGAGCTTTTAAACGAAAAGGTTGCAGCTGTAAAGGCTGCTGCGCAAAACGCAAAGCTTGCGATGGAAAAGCTCGATGTGACAGAGCCGGGCACACCTGTTGAATTTGGTGCGGAGCATCCTCTCACAGTAACCACAAACGAGCTTGTAAAGGTATTCAATCAGATGGGATTTACCGTAGTTGAAGGACCGGAGGTTGAGACCGTATGGTACAACTTTGATGCATTAAATGCTCCTGTAAACCACCCTTCGCGCGATATGACCGATACATTCTATTTCTCGGAAAATCAGCTGCTGCGCACACACACTTCACCTGACGAGGTGCGTACAATGCAGACTATGAAGCCGCCTTTCAAGGTAGTAATTCCGGGCAGATGCTTCAGATATGACACACCTGACGCTACACATTCGCCTATGTTCCATCAGATGGAGGGACTGGTTATCGGCGAGGGCATCAATATGGCAGACCTCAAGGGCGCTCTTGACAGATTTGCAAAGCTGATGTTCGGAGAGCACGTAAAGACCAGACTTCGTCCTTCGCACTTCCCGTTCACGGAACCGAGTGCGGAAATGGACGTGTCCTGCTTTAAGTGCGGTGGAAAGGGCTGCAATGTCTGCAAGGGCACAGGCTGGATTGAAATACTCGGGTGCGGCATGACTCATCCGCATGTAATAAAGGCAGCGGGTCTTGACCCTGAAAAGTACACAGGCTGGGCATTTGGTATGGGTATTGAAAGAGTAGCCATGCTCAAATACGGCGTGGACGATATCAGACTATTCTATGAGAATGATATGCGTTTCATTTCACAGTTCAAGTAAGTTCAGGAGGGAAAAGACATGTTAACACCTATAAAATGGTTAAAAGATTACGTTGATATAAATATGAATGCCGAGGATTTGGGGAACCTGATGACTACGGCAGGACTCGAATACGAGGATCAAAAGAAATACGGCGAATTAATAGAAAACGTCGTTGTCGGAAAGATAGAAAAGATTGAAAAGCACCCTTCCGCAGACAAGCTGGTTGTCTGTCAAATCAATGTGGGTGGGCCTGAAAACCTTCAGATTGTAACAGGTGCGACAAACATTTACGAGGGAGCAATAGTACCGGTGGCTCTCGACAATTCACGCGTTCCGGGACCGCTGCACGGTCACGAAAAGGAAGAAGGCGGCAGCGTCATCAAAAAGGGCGCTCTTCGCGGTGTTGAATCCAACGGAATGCTCTGCGGACCGCAGGAGCTCGGCTGGGCCGACAAGGTAGCACCTTATATTTCAAAGGACGGAATCTGGCTTTTGCCTGAAGGCGAGGACAGACTCGGCGAAAGCATAGTCAGCGTATTCGACCTCGATCAGGCGGTTGTGGACTTTGGCGTTACTCCAAACCGCCCGGACTGGCTTTCAATGCTTGGCATCGCACGTGAGGTAAAGGCCTTCACGGGCAAGCCGTTTAATCTCAAAAAGCCGGAGGTAAAGGCAGAGGGCAGCGGAAAGGCGGAGGACTATATCTCCGTTGAAATCAGAAATCCTGCCTGCCGCAGATATACGGCGAGAATTATCACGGATGTAAAGATTGAGCAGTCACCTTGGTGGCTCCAGCACAGGCTGATGCTCGCAGGCATGAGACCTATCAACAACATCGTAGATATCACAAACTTTGTAATGCTCGAGTATGGTCAGCCTATGCATGCTTTCGATATCAGCACCGTAGAGGACGGAAAGATTATCGTTGACACTGCAAAGGATGGAGACACATTCGTAACTCTCGACGGAAAAGAAAGAAAGATATACAGCGATACGCTGATGATTAATGACGGCAAAAAGCCTATCGGTATCGCAGGTACCATGGGCGGCCTCAATTCGGAAATCGAGGAAACCACTAAAACCGTTATTCTTGAATCCGCAAACTTCGATTCGAGCAGCATATACCACACAAGCAAAAAGCTGAACATCCGTACGGAAGCTCAGAACAGATACACCCGCGGCGTATCACCTGCAATCTGCGCAGAAGCTGCTGACAGATTCTGCCAGCTCGTTGAGATGGTGGGAGCAGGCAAGGTCGTTCCCGGCATGGTAGATATCTATCCGGACCCTGAGGTTCTGCCGACAACAAAGGTTCGCGTATCCCGTATGAACCTGGTATGCGGAACCAATCTCGACCGCGATACGATGAAGGGATATCTTGAAAAGCTCGACATGAAGGTGGAATACACGGACAGCGCAGATGTGATGCTGGTAACTCCACCGCCTACCAGAAGGGACATGCTCGAAGAGGTTGACTATACCGAAGAGATTGCGAGAATGTACGGCTACGACAAGATCGAGTATTCAATTCCAAAGGATAATATTACTGTAAGCGTTTCAAAGAGCTGGGCTCTTCGCGCGCAGGCACGCCGCCTGATGACGGGCATGGGCGCTTGCGAGATTCAGACCTACTCCTTCGTAAGTCCAAAGGGCGTTGAAAAGATGGGACTGTCCGAGGACAGCTGGGAAAGAAACTTCCTAAAGCTCTTAAATCCTCTCGGTGAAGAGACCTCCGTTATGAGAACTATCCTGACTCCTAACATGCTCGAGGTTCTGGCGCGCAACTTAAATCGCGGTAATTTGCAGGCAAAGGCATTCGAAATCGGTAACACATTCATGCCAAATCTGATCGATCCAAACGATATGCCAAACGAGGAGCTTTCGATGTGCATCGGAATCTACGGCGGAGACGCAGACTTCTTCAGACTCAAGGGCATGGTCGAAGCATTCCTGGACGGAATGGGTATAAAGGACTATAAATTCACTGCAGAGTCCGAGTATGAGCCTTATCATCCGGGCCGCTGCGCACGCATTTCAATCGGCGAGGAAGAGCTCGGCATCATGGGCGAAATCCATCCAAGCGTTGCAAAGAACTTTGAAATCGAGGAAAAGGTATATATCTGTGAGCTGATGTTTGAAAAGTTCCTGAAGCTTTCGGAAAACGAAAAGCATTACAGCCCGCTGCCGAAATTCCCTTCGACAGAGCGTGACATCGCACTCGTTGTTGATGAGGATATTTTGGTCGGAGATCTCGAGGAAGCAATCAAATCATGCGGTGGCGAAATCCTTGAGAGCGTAAAGATGTTCGACATTTATCGCGGACCTCAGGTTGGATTCGGAAAGAAATCGATAGCGTTTAATCTCGTTTACAGAGCTCCTGAAAAGACGCTCACCGATGATGATGTGGCAAAGGTTCACGATGTAGTGCTCGAAGCACTCAGAAATGATTATAAAGCAACCCTTCGCGAGATGTAAAAAAGTAAAGGAGTGACCATGGAAAACAAAGTTAGCGTAAAGATATACGGCCAGGAATATACCATTTCCGGAGAAGAAAGCCGCGAGCATATCATGAAGGTGGCTGACTACGTTGACGGCAAGATGCTTGAAATCAGCAAGCTCGCCCCGGGCACACCACCGCAGGTGGTGGCAATGCTTGCTGCGGTAAACATTGCTGATGAATTTTTCACTGCAAAGCAGGAAAAGGAAGACCTGGAGAAAGCTAACGAGCAGCTCAAAAAAGATACTGAGCACTACGTTAATCTTTGGGATGAAGCCAAGCGCAATTTCATGGCTTACAAAGAAGAAACGAGCTCTGTGAACAGACAAAAAGAGGAGCTGATGAGATCCTTGAGTGAAGCGGAGGCAGAGCTTGAAAAGCTTCGCGAGGAGGTCAGGGAAACCAGAGAAAAGGCATCAGTATCGGAAAGCACACAAATCAGTGAGCTGGAGAAAAAATGCAAAGAGCTCGAGGACAGTTTCTTTGATGTCCAGATGGAAAACATTACATTAAAGAGCGAGGTAGAACACTATAAAAACATGCTATAGTCGGAAGGCACCCGGGGGAAGGATATGAATGAAAAGACATTTAAAGTTCTTGAATACGAAAAAATAATAAAAATGCTTTCGGATCAGGCAGCTTCCGAAATGACCAGGCAGGAACTTTTAAAGCTTCGCCCGAGCACCGACATCAGAGAAATCAGAGATTTACAGGCGGAGACCGGCGAAGCGCTCACTGTGATTGTTCACAAGGGCGCTTTGCCTCTCGGCAGCTTTTATGACATCGCAGGGAGCCTTAATCTGGCGCGCAAGGGGGGCTGCCTTTCAATGAAGCAGCTGCTGGAAATACTCTACAATGTGCGCGTTACCAGGGAGGTAGTAAATTATCTGAAGTCCGATTTACCAAAGCTGCCGATAATAGACGGAATCACCGAGGTTTTGGTTTTACAGAAATACCTCGAGGAAAATATAGACAGATGCATCCTCTCGGAGGATGAGATGGCGGACAATGCGAGCCCCGAGCTGAAATCCATCAGAAGAAAAAAGGTTCAGCAGGGCGAAGCCATTACCGCGAGACTGAATAACATTATCAATTCATCCGCAAACAGGACATATCTGCAGGATGCCATAGTAACCATGCGCGACGGCAGATACTGCATACCGGTAAAGCAGGAGCACAGAGCCCAGTTTCCGGGTATGATTCACGACCGTTCACAGACCGGTGCCACCCTGTTTATTGAGCCGCAGGCAATAGTAAACTTAAATAATGAGCTTCGCGAGCTGGAGCTGGCCGAAAAGGCTGAAATCCAGAGAATACTCGAGGATTTGACCGTCAGTGTTGCGGAGCATTTTCACGAGCTACTGAATAATCAGCAGCTTCTTTGCAAGCTGGATTATATGTTTGCAAAGGGAAAGCTCAGTGCGGCGATGCATGCGGAGCAGCCACAGCTGTCCGAGGACAGCGGTCTGGTACTGAAAGAGGCCAGACATCCGCTTTTGGACAGTAAAAAGGCGGTACCTATTACAGTAACGCTGGGCCGCATTTCGGATGCGGAGGAATATCACACGCTGGTGATAACCGGGCCGAATACGGGCGGTAAAACAGTAACGCTGAAAACAGTCGGGCTTCTCGCAATGATGTTCCAGTCGGGACTTCATATACCGGCTTCGGGAATGTCGAGAATGCCCGTTTACGAAAGAATATATGCTGATATCGGCGATGAGCAGAGTATAGAGCAAAACCTTTCGACATTTTCTTCGCATATGAAAAATATCGTTGAAATTGTCAGGGAAGCAGATCCAAACACTCTGGTTCTGGTCGATGAGCTTGGAGCGGGTACCGACCCGACAGAGGGTGCGGCACTTGCGATATCCGTGCTTGAACATGTGCGCAGGCGCGGCGCCTTTACGGTTGCGACGACGCACTACAACGAGCTGAAGAAATATGCAATATCCACGCAGGATGTAGAAAATGCCTGCATGGAGTTTGATGTGGAGACGTTGTCGCCGACTTACAGGCTGCTTGTGGGTGTGCCGGGCAGGTCGAATGCGTTTGAAATCAGCAGAAAGCTGGGGCTTGACGGAGAGGTCATAGATGACGCAAGGGCACTTCTTGAGAGCGGAGACATCGAGTTTGAAGAGGTCATAACCTCGCTCGAGGCAGACCGTCGTGCGGCTGAGGCTGAACGTGAGGATGCGGCTGCTCTCGGTGCGGAAATCAGAAGGCAGAAAGAAGAAATAGACAAGCTAAAGGCAAAGATTGAAGGCGAAAAGGACAAAATCCTGGCGCAGGCACGCGAAGAAGCGCGCAGCATAATAAAGGATGCCCAGGAAACGTCAAAGGAAGTTCAGCAGGAGCTCAAAGAGCTCGCAAAGATGGATTCGCTCGGCGAGCGTACCCGGCGCTATGATGAAAACAAACGCAGGCTGAATCAGGCGGAAAAGAAATACCGCGAAAAGATTGTGGTCAGCGAGGAGTTTGAATCGGCAAAGCCTGAGGATATTAAAATCGGGTCACAGGTAAAGGTGATGTCAATCGGCCAAAACGGTGAAGTAATCAGCCTTCCGGACGCATCAGAAAGTGTGCAGGTTCAGGTCGGCGTGATGAAGATGACCGTAAAGGTGAGCGACCTGATGCTGCTGAATGTGAAAAGAAAGAAGGTTAAAGAGGAATTCCGGGGGACAAAATATGGTACAATGTATCGTACGAAGTCTCAGCAGATTTCTCTTTCGATAAATATTGTCGGCAAGAACCTCGACGATGCCATGATGGAGGTCGACAAATATCTTGACGATGCCATGATAGCAAATCTCGAAAACGTGACGATAATTCACGGCCGTGGCGAAGGAATTCTTCGAAACGGAGTGCAGAATCTGTGCAAAAAGCACAAGGCGGTTGCATCTTACCGCAAAGGCAAATACAATGAAGGTGGCGATGGTGTAACCATTGTGACTCTAAAGAAATAACTCGGAGGAAAGAAGTGTACTTGATCAGCGCGTGCCTTCTCGGTGAAAACTGCAAATATAGCGGCGGAAACAACCTCAGCGATTGCGTGAAATCGTTTGCGGAAAAGCACAGCTTCATGCCTGTCTGCCCGGAGGTTGCCGGTGGGCTTTCCGTGCCGAGACACCCTTGTGAGATTCGCGAGGATGCGGCTGGTGGTAACACTGCCGTGGTTAATGACATCGGCGAGGATGTGACGGCTGCCTTTGAAAGCGGCGCGGAGGAAACGCTTAGGGCTGCGCAAAAGGAGGCCCGAGCCCGAGGAGAGATTATCGAAGGGGCGATATTAAAGAAAAACAGTCCGTCCTGCGGGAGCGGAAGCATTTACGACGGGACGTTTTCGCATACGCTGATTTGCGGCGACGGGATATTCGTCCGAAGACTCAGGGAAATTGGGATACCGGTTTGGAATGAAGAAAGAAAGGATTTATTATGATTGATTATAAAGAATTAGTTGCAAAGGCAATATATGATGCAGGCGTGGGCCTGGAGCTCCCGGAAATTATGGATGTTGTAGAGGTACCTGCCGATGACAAGATGGGAGACTATGCTTTCCCTTGCTTCAAGCTCGCAAAGGTGCTTAAGAAAGCACCTCCTATGATTGCAAAGGATATAGCGGGAAAACTCGAAGGGAATCCGCTTTTTGCAAAGGTTGAACCTGTTAACGCATATGTAAACATGTTTATGAGCAAAGAGGAATTCGTAAAGAGCGTTCTCTCCGAAGTAATCGAAAAGGGTGAAGGCTACGGACGCAGTGACATCGGCGGCGGCAAGACCGTTATCGTAGAGTATTCATCTCCTAACATTGCAAAGCCTTTCCATATCGGACACATCAGATCCACTGTAATCGGTAATGCCATCTACAAGCTTTACGATGCACTCGGCTACAAGACAGTAAGGATTAACCACCTCGGCGACTACGGCACGCAGTTCGGAAAGATGATTTGCGCATACCGCCACTGGGGTAACGAGGAAGACGTAAAGAGAGAGCCTATCAAGACTCTCCTCGAATACTATACAAAGTTCCATGTTGAGGTTGAAACTCATCCTGAGCTCGATGATGAGGCAAGAGCAATCTTTGCAAAGCTCGAAAAGGGCGAGCCTGAGGAAGTGCGTCTGTGGCAGTGGTTCAGAGACGAGTCACTCAAGGAGTTTAACCGCGTATATGACATGCTCGGAATCAGCTACGATTCGTATGCAGGCGAAAGCTTTTACTCAGACAAAATGCCTGCAATCGAAAAGGAGCTCGAGGAAAAGGGCCTCATGAAGGAATCCGAGGGCGCAATGATAGTGGACCTCGAGCCTTACGGAATGCCGCCTGCACTTATAAAGAAGTCCGACGGTTCATCCCTCTACATTACCAGAGACCTCGCGGCAGCAAATTACCGCAAGGATCACTACAATTTCTACAAGAATCTATACATCGTTGCATCCCAGCAGAATCTGCACTTCCAGCAGTGGATCAAGATCCTCGAGCTGATGGGCAGAGAATGGGCGCACGACTGCGTACATATTCCTTTCGGACTTGTGTCACTCGAAGACGGCACAATGTCCACCAGACACGGCAGAGTCGTATTCCTCGAGGATGTATTAAACCGTGCGGTTGAAAAGACAAAGGAAATCATACTTGAAAAGAATCCTAATGCGGAAAACGTCGACGAAATAGCAAAGGCTGTTGGCATTGGCGCAGTTATTTTCCAGGAGCTTTCAAACAGCAAGATAAAGGACTATGTATTCAGCTGGAACAAGGTATTAAACTTTGAAGGCGAGACGGGCCCTTATGTTCAGTATGCACATGCAAGAGCATGCTCAGTACTCAGAAATGCGGGTGATTCAGTGGTTGCGGCAGCACAGAAGGTTGAAAGCCTTGACATGAATTATCTCACAGGCGAGTCCGCATACAAGCTTGCAAAGGAAATCTATGACTTCCCTGCAGCTATTTTAGAGGCAGCCGAAAAGTACGAGCCGTCAATTCTGACACGCCACATTGTTGATGTCGCTCAGAGCTTTAACAAGTTCTACTATGACGAGCACATTCTCGTTGACAACGAAGCCGAAAAGCTTGCAAAGGTGGCGCTCGTTTATGCGGCAAAGTCAACAATTGCGGCAGGACTTAATCTCCTCGGCATGAAGGCACCTGAAAAGATGTAAGAGGTAAAACTTTGAGATACGAAGGAATGATATATCGCCCGCCAAGTGAGGCATACAGCTACCTTTTACAGGTGACTGTGGGCTGTTCGCACAACAAATGCACATTCTGCAGCATGTACAAGGACAAGAAATTTCACGTTCGTCCCATGGCAGAAATTCTCGAAGACCTCAGCATGGCACGCGAGTACTATGACCGCGTGGGCCGCATTTTTCTGTGCGACGGCGATGCGCTGTGCCTTGCGACCGACAAGCTGCTCAAGATCCTGAACACGCTCACGGCGACGTTCCCGGAATGCGAGCGGATTGGCATCTACGGCTATCCGGGCGACATCCTGAGAAAGTCCGAGGAGGAGCTTAGGTCGCTCAAAGAGGCAGGCCTCTCGATCGTCTATATCGGCGCGGAGTCCGGCAGCGACATGATCCTTAACCAGATCCACAAGGACGTGACGCGCGCGGAGATCATCGAAGCCGTGCAGAAGGCCGAGCGGTGCGGGCTCACGACGTCCGTGACGTTCATCAACGGCCTCGGCGGCAGAGAGCACTGGAGAGAGCATGCGGTCGAGACCGGCACCATGATCGGCGAGATGGGGGCGAGCTATGTGGCGCTCCTGACGCTCATGCTGGAGCCCGGCGCGCCGCTGGTGGACGATGTCAGGTCCGGCAAGTTCGAGGTGCTGAGCGGGGAGGAGATCGTCGCAGAAACGCTCCTCATGCTGCAGAACATGGATGTGCCGGAGGAAACGCCGTGCGTCTTCCGCAGCAACCACGCATCGAACTACGTCTCGCTGCGCGGCGACCTGCCGAAGGACAAAGACCGGATGATGGACCAGCTGAAGAACGCGCTGGCACATACGGAACTTCTGAAAGACGAAGCGTTCCGTGTACTGTAATATACGAAGAAATGAAAAAGCCGGCACGAATCTGCCGGCTTTGGAGATACTTATGCGCAAAGAACTCGACCTCACCTGGCGTGACGACCGCCTTTCGCAATACGTCAAACCGCTCCTCAAGGCGTTCGTCTTCGGGGAGTTTTCGGATGCCTTCCTCGCGCGGGAGTCTTTCCCGGCGGGCCTCGCACCGGTCATGAAAGGCGTGCCCATCCCGCTGCAGCAGGGCGACCTCGTCGACTTTGCGGGCAGCAAGGGCCTCGCACCGGACAAGATCTGCGAGAACATGATCCGCGTCATGGCGTGCGATCCGCATTTTGAATACGTGCCCGCATACCGACAGTACATCCGCTCGATGTTTTCGCGGGGCGGGATGCAGCGGTCCCTGCTGGCGATGTGCCAGAAAGAGCTCAATGAGGAGAAATACCTCGATGCGCTGCTGCATGCGCGCGGGGCGCTGATTCTGGCCGCT
>DGGP01000070.1 GCA_002392265.1 Firmicutes bacterium UBA3871
GCGCAGCCGGCGGCGCAGACGACGGCTCCGGTAGCCCGGCAAGCAGCGACACTCCGGACTACGAAATCTACAAATACATGAAGATTTCCGCAAGCAACTCTTCGGAGCTCTACTACCCTGCGCTCTTCATCTTTGACGATCCGGGCGAGGTTGCAAACGGCGATAACGAATATCCGCCTTGCCTGATTGCAGAGTTTGACCAGAGCACCGGCAAAGCAACCGCTGTAAAGCTCTACGCATTCTTCCTCGACTACGAGGACGATGAGTGGGTAAATCAGGCGATTGAAACCTACGAGGGCAGTGAGCACGAGGATGTCACCTCCGCCACAAAGGGGCGCGTAAACGATTTCGTTTCCTACCTCTGCGCGGAAATCAAACCTGATTCATACGGCTACGACCAGTACATCCGGAACCTTTTCTACGACCAGAACATCGAACAATACAAAGACGACGTTTACTTTGACAACCTCTACAATTATGACACCGAGCCTTGGCATGAAGAAGGCGAAGGTTACTTCGAGGACGCCCTCTCGATGAAGCGCATAGAGTGGTCAAACTCCGAACTCAAGCCATTCTAAAAAACGAAAGGATAGCTCGCAGGTCTGCGAAAGCTATCCTTTTTTACATTTCTTCATTTCCCGCCGATTTCTCGCCGATCTTTTCCCCCATCACCACGGGGATTTCGTAATTGCTGCCAAGCTTTCCCGCAATATCCTCGCGAAGCTCCGCCCGACCCGCCGGAATCAGCACTATCACGGTCGAGCCGCCGTACTCGAAGTGGCCTTTTTCCTCGCCCCTCACGACATCGCAAGGTGCCGAGGCCTCGTTCACAATCCTCCCGACAAGCATCGCACCGACCTCCATCTGCACCGTGCGCCCGAAGTTTTCCGTGTCAAGGACGGCATACTCTCTGCTGTTCTCGACGAAGACCGGACAAGTCTCCAGCGCCACAGGCCGCACCGTGTGGAAGATTCCGTCCAGCTTCCTCCTCGCCACAAACCTGCCCGACTCGAACCAGCTGTAGCGGTGGTAGTGGTCGACGCAAAGGCGAAAGACGAGAGCGTAGCCCCCTTCGAAGCCTGCCGCCAGCACACTGTCGTCCAGCAGACGGCTGATTGTGAACTTGCTCTGCTTCACGCTGAGGACAGTGCCCTGCTCGATCCTGTAAGCACTGAGCAGTCCGTCGCACGGCGATGTCAGCGCGCCTGCTTCCGCATTAATCGGCCTCAGTCCGCTCTTTATCCTGCGGCAAAAGAAGTCGTTAAAGCTACCGATGTCATCCAGAATGTAGTCTTCGGTCCGGATGCCGTTTTTTCGCACGAAAGAACCGATCAAAAGCTTTGACAGCCGGCCGTCAAGGATGCGTCCCGAAAGCTCGGATACGCTTCGGCTGACCAGCGGTTTTAATAATATCCTGCCGGGCCGCGTCCTGTATAAAAACGTTAACATGTTCATATTTCAACATCCTCTAGTACATGTGGAACACAATCACGCTGAGGATGAACTCAATTGTGCCTATGGCAATAATCGCCGAAAGCGCCTTTTTACCCGGCTTTCTAACCTTTACATTCAAAAGGAACGCAACGGCCATTATCAGCATCAGAATAAAGTATATGATTGTCAGGTCCCATCTGACATAGAAATGAATCAGCATCTCAAGCGGGAACACCAGCGCCGCTGCGGTTACAGGCAGGCCTGTGAAGTAAGCCGTGCCGGTTTGCTTTGCTTCCTCTTCTCTGATTTCGGTCGTCGCATTGAAATACGCGAGCCTGATCAGCGCCGCGAGGACATAGATTACAGCAATCATAAGCAGCAGCACCAGCATCGCATAGTTGCCGTCATAGTCCCTTCTGCGAACGAGTTCTGTGAAGATACCGCTGATTCTCAGCTGTGCCAGACCGATTGTGGCCGGCAGAACGCCAAAGCAAATCATATCTGCAAGCGAGTCAATCTGGATACCGAAATCCTTTTCGAGCTTTGTTCTGCCCTTTTTGGTCCTGGCCACTCTGCCGTCGAACGCATCGAGGATGCCGGAAACCATCAAAAAGAAGATTCCCACCTCGGGGTGCCCGATGCCGGTCGTGGTAAAGATTATGCCTGTCACGCCCGAAGCAAGCGACAAGTATGTCAGTATCACAGTGTAGTCGTAAATTCCAATCATTTTCCCTCTCTCCTTTTTCTACAATTATGCCCTTATATCAATCCGAAGATTATGCTGTAAGCCAGTATGCACCAAGGCTTTCCGAGTATGATTATCCAGATGAACTTTTTGGAATCCATGTGAATCAGTCCCGAAAAGTAGCACAGGAAGTCGTCCGGAAACATCGGAAGCAGCGTTGCAACAAACAGAAAGACATCATAGGACTTTTTGTTTGCTATTTTGGCTTTCCATTTATTGTACTGCTTTTCCGAGAAAAGCGAAATAACGAGGTCCACGCCGTATTTCTTTGCGAGGAAATACGCCGCAATCGAGCCTGCCGAGATTCCTATGTAATTACAGACAAATCCCGTCCAGGTGCCAAAGCTGATTGCGCCCGCAGCACAGCCCAAATATCCCGGCAGAATCGGCAGCACCACCTGAACCGCCTGAAAAACCGTCAGGAACAAAGGACCTGCTATGCCAAAGCTCTTCATCCATTCCTGATACTCGTCAACAGAGTCGACCCTCGCGCTGAGCATGAACTTCACGAATACAAGCAGCATCACAATCAGGACTAAAATCGCGCATATTTTTAATTTTTTAATTTTATCCTTCTTTACATTGCCTTCCATTGTATTCTATCAGTCTTTCGCAGTCTTTTGCCATTTTGCGCTTTTGCCTATAATCTATAATTATACCATATCATGTTCATTTTATCTATTATTGCCCTTTATACTTTCCCAGCCCTTTTTCAAGGTCGGCGATTATTTCGCTGCGCAGCTTTTCGGGGCGGATGATTTCAACGCCGTTTATGTACTGCAGCGCCCAGTATTTCATTGCCATAGGGCTGGCTGTAAGGCTGATGCTAACCTTGCCCTCGTCGGCAGTCTCGGAAATGGTGATGTCCTTGCCGAACCAGTCAATCACCTGGTCTACTATGATTTTGTCCGCAGTAAAATCGATGCGCTCCGGCTCGTCGGAAAACATATACGGATAAGCCGATCCGAGCAGCTTGTAATCTATGCCGCGCTCGTTACCGGGAACCTTCTTTAGCGGAAAGGCCTTTTCATCCAGGATCTCCATATTCGTAATCCTGTCGAGCCTGTAGTTCTGAATCGTTTGATATCGATCGTTGTATCCGCGCAGGTAGTATCGCTGGTTGTGGAGAAGCATCAGGTACGGGCTGACCGTCTGAGTCGAAGACCGGTGCAGCTTTTTGTCGGTGCCGTATTTATTGTAGCTAAAGGTGATTTTTCTGGCTTCCTCGATAGCGGTGTGGACGAGTGCGATATTGTAGAAAACCGCCTGGTTTTCAGTCTTGCTCCACTCGTTTACGGAATGAACGTAGCGCACGCTTGCCTTGAAGTATTTGTTCGAGAGCTCGCAAATGCGCTCAATCAGGTCTTTCGACTGCCTCGCAGTAACATGCTTGCTGGAAAGCACGCCGTCTATTAAAAGTCGCAGCTCGGAGTCGTCGAACCTGCGCTCTGCAATGTAACTGCCGCCTCGCTTTGACTCTATTTCGACGCCGGCTTCCTTTAAAAGCGACAGATTGCGGCCCACAGTTTTTCTGTCCACATCAATACCGTATTGTGCTTTCAGCTTTGCCACGATTTCTTCCTGCGTAATAGGATGATCGTAATCGCTGTGCTCTTCGAGGATGTCTTTAATCCTGAGAAGCGCTAATTTTTTCGGTTCGGAAGCTCCCATACTCGTTCTCCTTTTTTACTTTTTTATACGATATTATAATACGACAGCAGAGGTTTTTTTACAATAAAAAATGGGCGAAAATTCGCCCAAAGTTTACTTCTGTCGTTACCGCCAAGCTGCCGCCGGGTTGCGCCGCCTCTAGAGACTGCCGCCGCCTTCGCGTCCGACCTCGAAGTGGTATTTCACGATTCCCAGATCGATCTGGCTGAGCACTCCGCCCTTGTCGATAAACTCGACGGACTCGTCGGCATTCAGCTTGATCAGGAACTTTTGCTGGTTGATGGCAGTAGGTGCAAGCAGCGCCATTTCAACGCCTCTCTCGAACCAGTCAGGTCTTTCGCCCGCCGCTTCGCTTACCTGATCTGCAGTCTTTGACTTGTGCGGTCTGCCCTGATCTGCGCCATAGCCGATCGCGATTGCAATTACCAGTCTTTCGTCATCAAGAACCTCCGCTCCGATATTTTCCTTGTTGAAGGTTCCCGCCCAGCATGTATTAAGCCCGATGCTCTGAGCATAGAGCACCAGCTGCTCGCCGAAATAGCCCACTCTCTGGTCCAGATTGTCGATATCCTTTCCGACGCATGCGATTACGCTCGGTGCCGAGCCCAGCCCCATAAACTTGTTAAGGAGCTTGTTAAATGTCTTTCCCGCATCCTCGATAAACTGCATATTGAGATTGCCGCGTCTGTTAAGCTCTCTGATCTTTTCCTTCAGCAAAGCCACCTTTTCCTCTTCGATTTTCTCAGGCCTATAGTTGCGGACCGAATGTCTCGCTCTGATTGCTTCAACACTGTTCATTTATATCTTTCCTCCCTTTGCGCAAAAGAGCCTCTACCTGCTCGCGCTTTTCGTATAGTACGCACCCTCCGTCGTGGTCATCCAGCAAGACGCCTTCGCTCTGAAGCGCCGTAAACAGCGGCGAATGGATGGCCTCACGCAGCGAAGTGCTTTTGATATTCACATCGGAATAAGGCGAGAACGGGCAAGGCTCCGCACCGCCATGCGAATTAATGTGGAAAAATCCCCTGCCCGCAGCTACGCAGCCGCCCGAGCTTTTCTCATCACCCGGAAATGATATATACACCATTTCCGGTCTTTCATTTCTAAGCCGCGCAATCGCTGTCGCTAGGTATTCGCGCTCTGCATCTCCCGGAGCAAGCTCGCTGCTCTCCTCCGTTACCGGCACGAACTCCACAAATATCACCGCCTTGCAGCCTCTGTCGGCAAGCTCATCCAAAAACTCATCCGACACAACCTCGCGCACATTTTCCGTTGTGGCAGTGACGGACGCTCCAAATATCAGCCCTCGCCTGTGAAGCTCATCCATATTCGCGATCAAGCGGTCGTAAATTCCCTCGCCTCTGCGCACATCGGTCTTTTCCTTTTTTCCCTCGATGCTCATGACCGGTATCAGATTGCGATGCTCGTCGAGCAGCTTGAAATAAGCCTCATCCATGTATGTGCCGTTGGTGAAGATCGGGAAGAGTATGTTCTTCCGCTCGCCTGCAGCCTTGATAACGCCCCTGCGGAGCATAGGCTCGCCCCCCGCGAGAAGTATGAAGCTGATGCCCATTTCGTCAGCTTCCTCGAAGGTCTTCAGCCACTCGGCGTCGGTAAGCTGGCTAATCGGCTCTTCATCGACTGTGGCGTGATTGCAGCGTGAATAGCAGCCTGCGCAGTGGAGATTGCATCTACTTGTTATGCTGGCAATCAGGAAGGGTGGTATGTGCTCGTCTGCCGTTTCTGCCTTTCTCCGCTTTCTGCTTGCTGCAGCGGCAGCCTTGGCAAAGCCTGCCATGAAAGCGCTCTCCTTTGGATTCCTGAGTGTCGCCTTTACCGCGTCGGCCACAACACGCTCGACGCCCTTTGTCATATATTCCTGAATGTCAAAATCTCTACCCATAGCTTTCCTCTCTACTCACTTTCCAAAAACAGATATAGCAGCCTATACAGCTCTTTGGCGTCATTTTCCGTAAGAGAAGTCGTTTTGGACATCAATTTCAGTGGGATGTCTTTGCACTTTTCCTTTAACGCATTGCCATCTGAAGTTATCGTTATCAGCGTGATGCGCTCGTCTTCCTTTGAGCGCTCGCGCGTGATATATCCCGCTTTTTCAAGCCTCTTCAGAAGCGGTGTCAGCGTACCCGCATCGAGATACAGTATCTCGCCGAGCTGCCCGACATTCACGCATTCCTTTTCCCAAAGCACCATCAGCACGATGTACTGTGTGTAAGTCAGGCCCAGCGGCTTTAAGTACGGCGTGTACCTCGCAACAATTTTCCTGCTGCACGCATAGAGCGGGAAGCATAACTGATTTTTAATTAAAAGCTGCTCGTACTGCTGTGCCATTATTATACCTCCGATGCGTTATGCACAAGCTTTGCGTCGACTGACGCAGCTCCCTTCAATGACGGAGACAGCTTTTCCGCAGTCTTTCCGATTCCGCTGCCGCCCGAAGTAGCAAAAGCGTGCACAGTCTTTCCATTCCAGTCATAGCCCTGTGCGAAGGTGTGAATTACCCTCGGTGCCTGTCCGTACCAAATCGGGAAGCCGAGGTAGACAGTGTCGTACTTTTCAAAGCCCTCAATTTTGCCCGCTACCGGAACATCCTTCCCGCCCATCTGCTCGCGATTGCATCTGGACATAGGATTCAGGTAGTTGATATCCGCCTTTGTGTAAGGCTCCTGTGGAATTATCTCGTAAATGTCCGCTCCGATTTTCTCTGCGAACTCCTTTGCAACCTTTGCGGTTGTCCCTTTTGCACTAAAATAAGCTACTAATGTTGCCATTGTTTTCCCCTTTCTTTCCTTTTGTTGTTTGGTTATTGATTGTTTGATTGTATTGATTGATTGTATTGGTTTTATCTTTTGTCATATTATATTGTACGCAATATATTTTGTCAAGGGGGAGGGCGTGAGTTTTTTGCGGTGCTTTTTCGCTCTTTGCTCTTTACAAACATATGTTCGTGTGCTATAGTCTATTTACGGAATTGATTCCTCGTTAATCTACAGAATCGGGTGTATGAATTAAAGGGGGATTGATAGAAAATGGATGAGAAAAACCACAGATATATTGGTGGCGCGGGGTCTGGACCCGCTGAAGGCAAATCTGCTGGTGGCGGATCCCGAAAGATCCGATGGGAGCATATGCCTCGCTGTATCGCCTTCGCTAAAGGCAATCGGTGTTCCCGGCAGGCCGCGTCTCTTTGAGGCAAAACGGGCTATAGAAACATACGAAAGACTGAGCGGCACGCGCATCCGCTACATAATTGCGGTCCCTCGCATGGCTTTATATGAACAGGTTTCCGCAAGGATTTACGAAATCTGTTTGAAATACGCCGCTGCCGAGGATATCCACGTGTACAGCATTGATGAGTCCTTTATCGACTGCACTCCCTATCTTCATTTTTATGAGGCTGCCGCCGGCGAAACCGGGCAGGCGCCTGAACACATCATGGCTCTGACAATCATCCGGGATGTTCTAAGGAGCACCGGAATTACGGCAACCGTCGGAATCGGAACGAACCTGTACCTTGCAAAGGTTGCGATGGACATAGTGGCAAAGAAAGCGCCGACAGATAAAGACGGTGTGCGGATTGCCGCGCTTACTGAGGATTCTTACAGGAGGCTGCTGTGGGATCATCAGCCGCTTACCGACTTCTGGCAGATTGGCAGAGGGAAGTCCGCCAGGCTGGCCCGGAACAACATGTTCACGATGGGCGATATTGCGGAGCGCAGCCTGTGGGACGAGGAGTGGTTTTACAAAGTCTTTGGCATTGATGCGGAAATCCTGATCGATCACGCTTGGGGGATTGAGCCTGTCACGATGTATGACATAAAGCATTATCGCAGCAGCAGTCGGTCGCTTTCGAGCGGTCAGGTTCTGCCGCGGCCTTACGAATACGCCGAGGCCGCCGTTGTGCTGAGTGAAATGATTGATCTTTTGTGCTGCGACATGTTTGGGAAGAATCTCGTGGCGCCGAAGTTCACCTAGTGGGCCGGCTACGACCGTAAAAGTCCGGGCTACGGGTCGGAGGCTTATGCAAATGGGTCGGTCAGATTTTCGGCTGCGACAAATGTTTCCGGCGTCGTAATCGAAAAGGTCATGCAGGATGCGGAAAAGAAGATCGACCATGCCCCTCTCCAAACGTGCAAAAATCTTCAGCTCCTTCGATGCCTTGAAGGGCTTTGGCGAAGAGCTGGCAAATGCTGAAACGAAGGCCTCTGAGGAAGATTAATAAAACCCCGCCTGCGGTTGCAAGCGGGGTAATTCATTTATATCATTTATTTCATTTTTACTTCATTCCACCCCTTTTCATATAAACATCGCCGCGCGGGGCGGGGCTTTGTTTTACGGAAAGCGGGGATTTTTTAAATAATGGTATATTCTGGTAAATTATGATATAATAGGAAGCAAACGTGCTTCCCTTTTGCAAGCTATGCACTAAATGCGTGGAATCGCAAGTTCTCAATGCACTATGCTTACAAAAAACTCGCGCTTAGTGCATAGACTCGTAAAAGTTAACTCTATTTGGGAAAGGAGAGGAAATGGAAAGATTAATAAAACTTATGGGAGATCGTCTCAAGTTGCTTGAAAAATCGTTGACTTTAGCGCAGTGGGATACTGCGACCTACCCGGACGGGAGATTGCGAGTGGCGGACGGCAAGCGACAGCGCAGATTTTACAAGGTTTTGAGTTCTGCTGACAAAATTGGTGAATATATCCCAAAGGCCGATATTGCAAAAGCTAAGGCCTTGGCGCAAAAGGGCTATAACAAACAGTTCATCAAAGCTGCGAAGCATGAAAAAGATGTTCTGGAGACTTGCATGGCTGGACTGGCAAAATGTAACGCAAATACAGCCTTTGAAATGCTTCCGCAATTTAGAAAAGAGCTTGTGAAACCTTACATCTTGTCGGATGAGCTCTATGCTCAGGCATGGCAGAAGAAAAGATGCAAAACCAACACTTACAGAGAAGAGGACAAGAAGTATGCCACCCGCAGAGGAGAAATGGTTCGTTCAAAATCGGAAGCGATAATCGCTGATATTTTGTTTGAGTTTGGCATTCCGTATTTTTACGAGAAGGAATTGCGCTTGAGCAATGGGCTGGTTAAATATCCGGATTTTACGCTTCTGAAGATTAGAACGCGAAAAGAGTTTTATCTCGAGCATATGGGGCGTTTGGATGATGAAGGATATCGAAAAGACAACCTTCGGAAGCTAAACGAATACCAGAGGAACGGCATTCACACAGGCAAAAACCTGATCTTGACTCACGAGGATTTTGATAACCCACTGGATATAGAAGGCATAAGGAAAATGCTATGGGATACTTTCTGTGCTGAGCCCGATTGACATCGCAGAGATATTGGATTTTAAAAACTATGCACTATATCCCCGGTTTTGCTGGATATAGTGCATTAAATTTTTCCCTGAATTTGAGTTTTGCTGCTTTTCTCCGGTAAAACTATGCACTACGCCTTTGAAAAATCGGATTTTAGTGCATAGCCTCAGTCAAAAATCAAGCGACACTTTGATTATTCTATGCACTAAACCTGCAATAAGGCGCATTTAGTGCATACTTTCAACGAAACTACTTTTTCTTTGATTTCTTCGGCTCAGGCAGCTCGTCATACATGCCGGCCAGAAGCTCCGAAACAAGCGCTGTATCTTCAAATTTGTCAAATACATGCATCAGCGTCTTTGACCCTTCATACGGATACCGCAGCTCGGAATCCGCAAGCAGTCTGTCCGATGTCGGCGTTCTCTTCAAAAACAGCTCATTAGCGCAGATGTCGCCCATCAGCTTTCCGTTGAAATATACAAGGTATCCGCCCATCATGGATCTTATGACAATATCTCCGGCTGCGGAAAAAACCTCACGAACATATTCGTTAAACTCGTTCACTGTAGTCACCTCAATTTTATCTCTTTTTGTACATCACAAGTTCAGGGTTTGCAGCTTCGGCCTCGTAGGTGCAGATTAGAATGAAATCCATGCAGGCGATGACGCCAAAGCAGCGGTCGCCGCCAAACTCGCACTCGAGCTGGTTGCCAAGGTAAGTGACATTGTCGTCGAGGAACTTTATCTTTCTGCCGCCGGGGATCGGATATTCAAGGTTGACGAACTTTCCCACCAGAGCGTTGAGGCTCGTGAGCTTTGGCATACCCTCGATGTGAAGGTCGTTGATTTCGCCTATGAGCTGCTGTTTGAACGCTTCGAACTCGCCGTTGTCACTGAGGTCGCTGTAGCGCTTCCAGTAGTCGAGCTTTGGCAGCATGTCCTTCATGTAGGCACGGGCTTGCTCTTCGGTGAAGCCTTGCGCAGTCATGTGCGGCACGCAAACATCAATGAGCGTGTCCATGTCGCTGTAGGTGTAGGTTCCGTCAGCGTAGCACCACTTGCAGTAGTCTTCGTTCATGGAGCCGTCGTTGTTTCTGCCTATCATCTCGTCTTCGAGCGGCATGCCGCAGCACTGGCAGATCAGCTTTTGCGGTGAGCCGAGCAGTGTGTTGATCGACACGTTGAAAAGCCCCGAGAGAAGCTTCAGTGTTTCGGTATTCGGCACGGTATCACCGGTCTCCCAACGAGAAACCGCCTGGCGGGTCACGAAAACCTTTTCCGCCAGGTCATCCTGCGAAAGGCCGTTCTTTGTTCTTAATTCATATAATACATCTTTTGTAGTCATTTTAATACCTCCCCTTCATGTATATAATATACACCCTCCAAGGGCGGATTGCACGCAACGTGCAGTTGCGCTGCTTTAATCCAAAGGCGAATTTGGGGACAGGCACCAAATTGGAATTTTGGC
>DGGP01000006.1 GCA_002392265.1 Firmicutes bacterium UBA3871
GAGCCGCTGATTGTGGCTGTACAGCCGACCAGAGGCCTCGATGTCGGAGCGATAGAGCATATACATTCTCAGCTTGTTGCAGAAAGAGACAAGGGTAAGGCAGTGCTTCTGGTTTCACTCGAACTCGACGAAGTACTGGGTCTCTCCGACCGCATCCTCGTAATGTACGAGGGTGAGATAGTGGGCGAACTCAATCCAAAGGAAACTACTCCTGAAGAGCTCGGCCTCTACATGTCAGGCGCAAAGCGTCAGGGAAAGGAGGGCAGCTCTAATGCAAAGACTGGACAGTAATACGGGAAAGGTTAAATGGTATCGCACAGACGGGGTAACCACTGTAATATCCTCGATTCTGTCGATTATCATAGGCCTCGCGGTGGGTACATTAATTATCATCGCAGTAGGCTTTTCAAAGGATACAATTTCCACAAACGGTATAGTTGAGGGCATAAAGCTGGTATTCCTCGGAGTTTTCTCAACGGGAAGACAGGCCGGGCAGCTGACCTTTGGCTTTAACCCGGTAAACTTCGGTAACATGCTGTTTCGCGCGACGCCACTGGTTATGACAGGTCTTTCTGTTGCGGTAGCATTCAAGACAGGCCTCTTTAATATCGGAGCGGCAGGTCAGTACCTGATGGGAACTATGGGAACACTGACTGTGGGGCTTTCACTGGCCTGGACAGGCTGCCCTGCGTGGATTGTGTGGATAGCAGCGTTCCTGGCAGGTATAATTCTCGGTGGCCTTTGGGGCGCTATACCGGGAATTTTCAAGGCATACCTCAATATTAACGAAGTAATTACATGCATCATGACAAACTGGATTGCGGCAAATCTCGTAACCTGGTGGTTTGAAGCGCATGATATATTCAAAAATAGCGCCGAGGGCGGAAAGATCGGTTATATCATTCCTCTGAAAAATGTCGGAGTGGCTACTCCAAAATGGGGAATGGAGCTGCTCTTCCCGGGCTCGCAGGCTAACGGCGGATTCTGGATTGCCTGCCTGATTGCGGTCGGCATGTGGGTTGTAATGAGTAAAACCACATTCGGCTACGAATTAAAGGCCTGCGGTTCAAACAGACATGCCGCTAAATATGCGGGAATTAACGACAGGAGAAACATAGTTTTATCGATGGTGATTGCGGGAGCACTCGCTTCTGCGGGCGGATGCCTCTATTACCTTTCGGGAAATACGGAGTTCTTCTGGTCGACCTACATGACACTTCCAAACGATGGATTTAACGGTATCCCGGTAGCGCTGCTTGCAGCAAACAACCCTATCGGTGTTATCTTTGCGGGCGTATTCATGTCCATGCTCAATGTCGCGGGACTGCAGCTGAAATACCTGACTGCATACAACGAGTACATCGCAGATATCATTATCGCAACCATCGTTTACCTCTCCGCATTTGCTATGTTCTTCAAGCTGATGATAAAGGGCAGGAGAAAGGCAAACGAGGATGGTCAAAATGTAAATGCTGATACAGCCGAGGAAGGAGGAAATGCTTAATGGTATTCTTAATTCAACAGACAATGCTTTATGCGGTTCCTCTGATGCTCGTGGCGCTTGCAGGTGTCTGCGCCGAGCGTTCAGGCGTAATCAACCTCGCCCTTGAAGGTATTATGATCTTCGGAGCATTTATGGGCGTGGTTCTTTGCAGAGTATTTATCGGTGCCGGCTTTGAAACGGAGCAGGGCATGCTGATGATGCTGATAGTAATGATAATAGTCGGGCTTTGCGGAGCTGTGTTCTCGCTGCTTCTGGCCTTTTCGGCAATCAATTTGAGGGCCGATCAGACCATAGGCGGTACTGCGCTTAATCTGCTTGCTCCTGCACTGGTTCTGTTCTTCATCTACATGATTGCGCAGCAGAACACACTTGGCCTCACAAAAGGCGGTGCAGCCAGCTGGTTCATGCTTCGCCCGAGCACCTTCGGACTTCCGAAGGACTATAGCTGGGGACCGATTATAGATCTCTTTATAAACAAGGTATATCCTGCAACCTATGTTTGCATCCTGATATTCATACTGGTATCAATCTTCCTATACAAGACCAGGACAGGGCTTCGCATGCGCTCCTGCGGTGAAAACCCGCATGCTGCGGATTCCCTCGGTATAAATGTATTCAAGATGAGATACCTCGGCGTATGCCTTTCGGGATTCCTCGCAGGAATTGGCGGATTTACCTATTCAATGACCACAGCAAACTGCACCTCGACAGGTGAAGTTGCAGGCTACGGTTTCCTGGCACTGGCAGTAATGATCTTTGGTAACTGGACACCGCTCAACATCGCACTCGGATCGCTCCTCTTCGGACTTTTCAAGTGCATCGCGGCAATCTATGCGACCCTCGATCTTAACGGCGATGGCTCCTATCTGCTTTCGGATCTGGGTCTCAGCCCATACGTATATCGTATGCTGCCATACGTAATCACCCTGATAGTTCTCGCGTTTACTTCAAAGAACTCGCGAGTTCCGAAGGCGGAGGGGATACCGTACGACAAGAGCTCCAGGTAGTAGGCGGCTTGTTAAAATGTCCTACAGCTTTGTCAGGCTGCGAAATCGAGTTCTCACGTACTATATGTACGTTCCGAGCTCAATTTCTTGCCTTTCGCGCTGTAAAACATTTTTCCTGCGCCGCAAGGGGTTGTATAATACTTTACAGCTTTGTCAGGCTGTAAAACATTTTTCCTGCGCCGCGGGAGGTTACTTTTTATAAAATTTACTGATTTTGAGGGGAATTATGCGGAAATTACTAGTTGCACTACTTTGCATAACTATGATATTCGGCCTTGCCGCTTGCGGCGGGCAAAAGGATGCCATAGACCCGGATACGGTTGCGGAGTGTCTGATAGTTCTCGTGACGGACAAAAATCTGCTCGGGGACAATGGCCTCAATGACTCGTGCTGGGAGGGATTACAGCTCGCAGAAGCAGAGTTTGATGATTTGACGGTTAAATGCATTGAAAGTAAAGGAAACTACAACGAGAGCATCGAAGATGCGGTCGACCTCGACCCTGACCTTATTATCTGTCCTACGGCAGATATGGCAGAAGCGCTAAAAACGGATGCGCCGGGCTATGAAGGCAGTGTATTCGTAGTGTTCGATGCTGAGCTTCCGGACCTTTTCAATGTAACTACCATATATTTTAACAAGGAACAGACAGCATTCCTCGCGGGCGTTGTTGCAGCGATGACTACAAAGAACAACGTAGTAGGATTTATCGGAGGCGAGCAGAGCGAAGGTGCGGCAAAGAGCCTGTACGGCTTTACCGCAGGCGTGGTGAGCACCAACAAAAAATGCTTTATCTCGACAAACTACATCGGAGCCGACGGTTCGGTGAGCCAGGCAAAGCAGACTGCCGTTGCTCAGTTCAAGCTGGGTGCCGATGTAATCTTTCAGGTGCTCGAAGCAAAGGGCACAGGCGTGATGAAGGCGGCCGGTGAGCGCGGCTTCAAGACGATTTCTCTCTATCCGAACTTTGCAAAGCAGTATCCTGATTCATCTCTTTGCACGATTTCAAAGAATGGAAAGAGTATTTGCTATGACCTCGCATGCAGAATGATGCAGGGTACCTTTGACGGTCAGCCTATCACATACGGTCTGGCACAGGATGCTTTTTACGTCGACAACGCGGGCGGTTTTATTCCTGAAGAGGTTATGGCAAACATCGATGCATATATTGATGCCATAAAGGCGGGCGGATACGTTGTGCCTTATGACAATGCCACATATCAGGACTTTGTATCAAAGAACCTGACGCCTGACGAAATAATTACCACGGATCAGGCGGTAACGGGAGGCGCAATGGAAAGCGATGTTCCGAGAGATAAAAACGGCGTTCCTATCGGACAGGAAATCACAAACGAAGAGGGCGCACATTAGATAATAAAGGGAACCGCCAATCAGGCGGCTCCCGTTTTCTCATTTTTGAAAGCAGGGCAGAATGGACCGAGGCAAAAGCGAAAAACTGAATAAAAACATAGCTGCGCGCAAGGCATTTTTACCTGTAAGCAGAGATGACATGATAGAAAGAGGCTGGGACGAATGTGACTTTGTCATTATAACGGGGGATGCCTATGTAGATCACCCTTCGTTTGGAACTGCGATTATTTCGCGCGTTCTCGAATCAAGGGGCTACAGGGTAGGCATCATTTCTCAGCCTGACTACACCGGGGCCGGAGATTTCAGGCGCCTCGGAAGACCCAGACTGGGCTTTCTGATAAACTCGGGAAATGTCGATTCCATGGTCAACCACTTTTCAGTAAGCAAGCGCCGGCGCTCAACCGACGAGTACTCACCGGGAGGACTTGCAGGCAGGCGCCCCGACAGAGCGGTTATTGTCTACGCAAACAGGGCCAGAGAAGCCTTTCCGGGCGTTCCCATTATCATCGGCGGACTCGAAGCATCGCTTCGCAGAATGGGCCACTACGATTACTGGGAGGACAAGGTCAGACGTTCAATCTTGCTCGACAGCAAGGCTGACCTGCTGATTTACGGCATGGGCGAAAGAGCTGTGGTCGAGATTGCGGAAGCGCTCGACGCAGGCATCAGCATCCACGACATACACTGGATCAGAGGCACATGTTTTAGAGCAAAGAAAAGCGAAATAGAGGACGATATTGCCTCGGGCGATATTGAGATGCTGCCGGACTTTAGCGATATTGCATCTGACAAGCGCGTCTATGCAAAGAGCTTTGCGATGCAGTACAGAAACAACGACTGCATCAGCGGAAAGCGCCAGGCGGAGGGCTATGACGGCGGTTTTTACGTGGTACAGAACCTGCCTCAAAGCCCGCTCGAAAGGATGGAGCTTGACGATGTGTACGAGCTGCCCTATGCGGGAACATACCATTCCGACTACGAGGAAGCGGGCGGAGTGCCGGCAATAAAGGAAGTGGAGTTTTCCATCATTTCCAGCCGCGGCTGCTTTGGCGGTTGCGCA
>DGGP01000051.1 GCA_002392265.1 Firmicutes bacterium UBA3871
GAAAGCTTGGCCGAATTAATCCGTGCCTCAACCCTTTCAACCTGGGTTACGATGCTGCGTGCCCCGGTAACCATTACCTGCTCCGGAGATACCTCGATAACGTGAATTTCCTTGCCGTCTTCAAGCTCGGAGGCCGGTGCCACATCAATTTCATGCGAAACGCTGATTAAATCGTCGATGTTTACCGTTACACGGCTCGATTTGACCTCGGTAACGGTAACGCCCGCAGGTGCATCTACATTTACGGGGATGTGGTTTTCGCCGACTCCGTATCCGTAAACGTCGGCCGTAATTACAAAATCACCGGCAGTGATGCTGCTCACATCAACTCTTTTACCCTCTACGGTAACGGTAACGGTGGACTCATCCGCATCCAGAACAATCAGGCCTCTCGATGCGAGGCTTTCCTCGTTCAGGAGATGAACCGGAACATTTTCAAATTTCTGAGTTACGGTCGGATTTTCCTCTGTGATAACGTAAACCCAGAGAACTATTGCAATCAGTACAGAGAGGATGATGTTGAATGTCTTATTTTGAAGCATGATCCGACCCCTCTCTTAATCTGCGAAGCAGTTCAAAAATACCGAGCTGCTTTGCGTCTTCTGCATTTGAAAGATAGGTTTTAAGCAGGATTTTCTCGATATTTTTTGTATCGAGAAATCTGGTCAGCTTTCCGTCTTCGGCAACGGAAATAATTCCCGTTTCCTCGGAAACTATTATTGTGAGAGCGTCTGAGTTTTCGGTAATACCTATTCCGGCTCTGTGACGCGTGCCGAGATCCTTGCTCAGAGCTTTATTTTGCGTAAGCGGAAGCACGCAGCCTGCCGCATGCAGTCTGTCGCCCCTGACGATGAGTGCGCCGTCGTGAAGCGGAGCCCCTTCGTAAAATATATTGCATATCATTTCTTTATCGATTGCCGCATCGATAACCGTACCTGTCTCAATGATGTCAGTCAGGGAAGTGTTTCTCTCGATAACAATCAGTGCCCCGACATGCTTTGTCGAGCAGTCTTCGATAGCCTTTACAAATTCGGAGGTTATATGCTTTGCTGCGTCCTTGTCCATCTGAGAAAACGGACCTGATAGGATTTTGCTGCGGCCGAGGTATTCGAGACCTCTGCGAAGCTCCGGCTGGAACACAACCACCAGCGCGATCAGGCCTACCGTCATAACGCCTCTGAGTAACCAATTCAGTGTGTAGAGATTGAACAAATCCGATAAGAAAGTAAGAATAACCAGCATCAGCAGGCCTTTAATCAGCTGCTCCGCTCTGGTTTCTCTGATAAAACCAAGAATTTTGTACACAATAAATGCGACGATAGCCACATCGACTACGTCGGAAAAACCGATGCCGGATAAAATGCCGCTTGTTACGTACTCCATACACACGCCTCCTTTGCTTAAATTTGAATGGTTTCGAAGGTTGCGCCCACTTTCCCATACTTATTTATATTGTAGCAAAAGTCAAGCTTTCTTTCAAGGCTTTAATGTTGACTTTTACCGTTTTCACAATTATATTTATTAGTACAGGTTCAGGTCTGTGATTGAAAGTCCAAGCCAGGCACGGGCAAAGGGATCCACGTAAGCTGCACAGGCAAAAATGCCGCAGTGATCATGGCGTGCTTTAGAAGTAAGTCCTCCGCAAAGCGGGTAAAGGCAGGTGTGGGGTCAAAGATCAGGTCAGCTGAACCTGTCTTTTTTCCTTTTAATTTTTACGAAAATTTCGATAATTTAATTGATTTTATTTTCGAAAGTGTTATAATGTACTTACAACAAAATATCTCAAGGAGGTTTCTACTATGAAGATTATCATTACAAGCAAGAACTTAAATGCCAGCGAGAACTTAAAGGAAACCATCGAAAAGAAGTTCGAGAAGTTAGACAAGTATTTCTCCAGCGATATTGCAGCGAACATCATGCTTTCAAAGGAAAGAGACAAGAAAAAGATCGAAGCTACAATCAACGCAGCAGGCACCATCTTCAGAGCAGAGGAAATTAGTGATGACATTTATGAAAGTGTTGACAAGATTATCGACAAGCTCTCCAGCCAGATGTCCAGATTCAAGACAAAACTGGTTAAAAAGCACAAGAGTCCAAAGGGCGTAATCTTTGAGGCAGTGCCTGAATATGAAGAGCCTGACGAGGATATCAAGGTTGTAAAGACCAAGAAGTTCCAGCTCGAACCTATGAATGTAGACGAAGCTGTCGTACAGATGGAACTCCTTCAGCATACATTCTTCGTTTTCCTCAACATGGAAACCGATTCCGTTAATGTCGTTTACAGACGCCAGGATGGAAATTACGGTTTGCTCGAAACGGTTTATTAAAGCAAAATCAGCCGGAGGCTATCGCCTCCGGCTTTTTGTATGCGTTGTTTTATTTTTTTAGCTATTTTTGTATGTTTGAAATATATGAAATACTATGCATCTGTGGTATAATAATAAATGCTTGAGGGAAATCGGCCTCAGGCGGAGGATATATGAACTACATAGTATTAGACCTGGAATGGAATCAGGCCGTTTCTCGCAGGAGACTGATTACCAATCCCATTGTTTTAAACGGTGAGATTGTCCAGATAGGCGCCGTAAAGATAAACGACACACTGGCTGAAATCGACCGTTTCAATGAACTGATTAAGCCAAAATTTTATACTACCATGCATCCTACGGTAAGGGACCTCACCGGCATAAAGAATGCCGATATTCAGAAAGGGCGCTCCTTCCCCGAAGTCATAAACGCATTCAGGCAGTGGTGCGGCAAGGATTTCGCCTTTATCACATGGAGCATGACGGATTTGTCCGTTATGAAGGACAATCTGACCATTTATGAGATGGCTGCCGACTGGCTCCCACCTTGTTATGATGCCCAAAAACTGTTTGACCGTCAGTTCATAGACGATGATCACCAGCATTCGCTCGGATATGCGCTTTACCTCTTCAAGGAAAAGCCTCTCGAGTGCCATGACGCATTAAATGATGCCGTGAATACCGTAACCGTACTGAGACATATGATGGGCGACGAAAAGCTGAGCCCGGATTATCTCGATCTCGGTGCGGATGAGCCTATGTATTACGCGCATCTGAAGATAAAGCCCGAACTGGTCGAGGAAGACCCTGATCTTTCAACCTTCCGCTGTTTTGACTGCGATGAGGATGTCATTTGCAGAAACTGGAAAAAGCAGACTTCTTACCAGCTCGTAACAATCGGTCGCTGCGGAAGCGGGCACGAGTTTTTCGTAAGGCTGCGTTTTAAAAAGATTCACGACGGCCTCTACGAGGTTTACAGAGTGGTCTACGATCTTGATGACGAGCTCGAAGAAATCTATGAAGAGCTTGAATGATAATTCGAACCGGTTGCAATTACCGCAATATGAACCTTTGCGGCTCCTGCCGAAAGTAGCGCGTGTGAGCATTCGTCCGCTGTGGCCCCGGTTGTGTACACATCATCTATCAGCAATATATTTTTATTTCGAAGGACACCGCTTTTTCCGGCCTCATCCGAAACTGCGAATGCGCCTTCGATATTTTTTTGTCTGCGCTGCACCGTCCCACCCGACTTTGCTGCCGTCCTTTTACGCAAAAGGATATTTGTTTTCATCTCTGTCCCAAGTCCCTTTGAAACCTCTGCGCCTATCAGCTCTGTCTGGTTATATCCCCTTTTTAACAATCTCGAGATGTGAATCGGCACAGGAATTATGATATCCCACGGAATTACTCCGTCATATTCCGACTCTACAGCCTTTGCCAGCCTGTCACAGAGCATTTGTCCCAGTGCCTTTGCGATATATGCCTTTTCACCGTGCTTTAATCCCAGAATCGGAGCTTTTTCTCTGCTCCCGTAGGAAAGGCAGCTATAGCCTTTTTCGAATTCATGGCTCTTTTCCATGCAGTTATAGCAAAGCCCTGCACGCGCCCTCCCCAGAGCCTTGCCGCAGCACTCGCAGGTCGCGCCTGTATTCCAGCTGAATTTTTTCATGCATTCGTCGCATAGCATATACTCTCTGCTGCTGTCAATTATGGCTCCGCACGACATGCAGTAAAGTGACGGCGGAAATACATATTTTTCAATTGTCTCCCTGATTCTCATTTATCCCCTCAAAGCCTGAAGTCTCGCCCTGAGCCCCGAGTTTCTGCTCATAATTCTGTTGTTGTCCACCATAGCGTTCAGTTTTTCCTCGGAGCCTACCAGCACAACGACCTGTTTTCCCCTGGTTACGGCAGTATATAAAAGGTTTCTGGTTGCAAGCATCGGCGGGAACCACGAAATCGGCATCACAACAATCGGGAACTCACTTCCCTGACTTTTGTGAACGGTTACCGCATACGCCAGCTCTATCTCGTCAATATTTGTATAGTCATATGTGACAAAGCGGTCCTCGTCGAAAATTACCGTAATCCTGTTTGTTTCCTCATCAATTGTCGATATGACACCCATATCGCCGTTGAATACACCCTCACCCTCGGAAAAATCGCGAACCCTGCGCCAGCCGATCTGATAATTATTTTTGATCTGCATTACCTTGTCACCCTCCCGAAACAGCGTATCACCGTGAAGATGCTCCTGCTTTCCGGGTGCCGGCGGATTCAGATAGCGCTGCAATATGCCATTCAATGTCTCGCAGCCCAGCGCACCGCGCCGCATAGGCGTCAAAACCTGAATATCTAACGGGGTTGCATTCACATATCCCGGAAGCTTCTCGCTGATCAACTGGATCATATGTTTATAAATGACATTCACGTCATTTCTTTCCAGGAAGAAAAAATCCTTTGATTTGTTGTCCAGTGCAATGTGCTCACCCATATTGATCTTGTGCGCATTGACAATGATATCGCTCTCCTGCGCCTGTCTGAAGATCTTGTTCAACACTACCGCCGGAAACTTCCCGCTGTCCATGATATCTTTTAATACCCGGCCCGGCCCCACGCTGGGAAGCTGGTCCACATCTCCGACGAGGA
>DGGP01000025.1 GCA_002392265.1 Firmicutes bacterium UBA3871
GAATTTGGGGACAGGCACCAAAGTGGAAAAAAGGCGAATTTGGTGCCTGTCCCCAAAGTGGAAAAAAGGCGAATTTGGTGCCTGTCCCCAAATTCGCCTTTTTAGCCTTTGCGAAGCTTATTCGAATGTAATAACTGTGCCTGTCTTTCCGTCGAGAGCGTCGATTGCTCTGTCGAGGGAAGTGATGATAGCCTTCTTGCCAGGGTTTGCCTTTGCAAACTTCATAGCTGCCTGTACCTTTGGAAGCATGGAGCCCGGTGCAAACTGACCCTCTGCGGAGTACTTTTCAGCCTCTGCGTAAGTCATGTGGTCGAGGTTCTTCTGATCAGGCTTGTTGAAGTTGATAGCAACCTGCTCTACCTCTGTGAGGATCATGAGAACATCTGCTTCAACCTGCTCAGCCAAAAGCTCTGCTGCGAAGTCCTTGTCGATTACTGCAGCCACGCCTTCGAGGGAGCCGTCAGCCTTTTCGATTACAGGGATACCGCCGCCACCGCAGGAAACTGTGATGGTTGTAGGCCAGAGAGTCTTAACCGCATCGATTTCAACTACTCTCTTTGGAATTGGGGAAGCAACTACTCTTCTCCAGCCGCGGCCTGCGTCTTCCTTTACAGCGTAGCCCTTTTCGTCAACGAGCTTCTTTGCTTCTTCTTCTGTATAGAAAGGTCCGATTGGCTTTGTTGGGTTCTTGAAGCCCGGGTCATCAGCGTCAACTACGAGCTGAGTTGCGATTGTTGCAACCGGAATGTCCTTGCCGCGCTTTTTGAGTGCGAACTTGAGGCACTGCTGCAGGTGATAGCCAATATAGCCCTGTGACATAGCGCCGCAAACGTCAAATGGCATTGCAGGTGTTACGTCCTTTGCTGTTTCGCTTGCCAGGAGGATTCTTCCTACCTGTGGGCCGTTTCCGTGAACGAGGCCGATTTCAAAGCCGCGAACAGCTACTTCTGCGATGTGCTCGCAGGTCTTCTTTACTACTTCCAGCTGTGCCTCTGCAGTAGCAGGACCCTTGCCGGACTGAAGTGCGTTACCGCCGAGGGCGATTACGATTTTCTGTGACATATTAATTAATCTCCTATTTCAATAATATAATTAGAGGTCGTCTCTGTGAACAGGGCAGGACATGCAGCGTGGGCCGCCTCTTCCTCTTGAAAGCTCTGCACTTGGAATGGACAGAACCTTAATACCCTTTTTGTCTAACAGATCGTTAGTTACATAGTTTCTCTCGTAAGTAACTACTGTTCCCGGAGCGATGCAGAGTGTGTTTGAACCGTCGTTCCACTGCTCTCTCTGCGCAGCCACCAGGTCAGTACCGCCGCAGCGAATCAGATCTACTGCAGGCAGGTGAAGTTCCTTTGCGAGAATGCTCTTGAGCTCGTCCGTAATAGTCGAGAATACAGGGTCGCCGTTCTTGCCGAGAGTGATTTCGAAGAGTCTGAGTGGTCCTTCGATTTCAGGGTGAATGGTGAACTTGTCGTAATCAACCATTGTGAATACGGTATCAAGATGCATGAAAGCTCTCTTCTTTGGAATGTCGAATACGAGAACCTTTTTGAAGGAAGACTGTCCGAGGACGTTGCGTGCGAATCTCTCAATACCGATAGCGGTAGTTCTCTGAGAAAGGCCGATAGCAACGATGTCCTTTGAGAGTACGAGAACGTCGCCGCCCTCGATGGATTCCTCGTTGTCATAGTCGTACCAGAGGTTTGTACCTTCCGGTGCGAAGTCCTTGTTGTATCTGTACATGTACTGCAGCAGTAAGGCTTCTCTGCGGCGTGCAGCTGTACTCATATGATGTACGTTAAGTCCGTCACCTACGCAAGCGCCCGGGTCTCTGGTGAAATAGAGGTTTGGCATTGGGTCGGTGTAATACGGATAGTCGGATGTAGCCAGATCTGCGAGAGAGGTTATGTTTCTGATCTCGAGGTCTGTCTTTTTAATTCCGGCGATAACCTTTTCAACGAGCTTGTCTGCAGGCATCTTGTAAAGGAACTCAAACATTGATTCCTTTAAGCCTTCAGCGTGAATATTGCTTCTCTCGATGAAATCGAGGATGAACTGCTTTTTAATCTTGTCGTCTGCGAGCGCCTTTGCAGTCTCGTCAACATAGTATATAACCTCTACGCCGTTTTCTCTGAGAACCTCTGCAAAGCGGTCGTGTTCCTGTCTTGCTACTTTCAGGAACGGAATATCGTCGAAAAGTAGTCTTTCAAAATTATCAGGTGTCAGAGCTTCAATCTCCGAGCCTAATCTATGAAGGAGAACTTTATTAAGCTTTCCTATTTCGGAATAATTGTGGATTCCTTTTGCCATAGTATATCTCCTTTTTGCTTGATAATAACGGATTGCGGTTTTGATTCAGGCAATTACGCGATAGTTGCTACGATAACAGCCTTGATAGTGTGCATTCTGTTTTCAGCTTCGTCGAATACTACGGAGTGTCTGGAAGAGAATACTTCGTCGGTTACTTCGCGGATGTCATAGCCTGCTTCCTTCTGAGTAGCAGCCATTGTAGTGTTGAAGTCATGGAATGAAGGCAGGCAGTGCATGAAGATTACATCGTCATTGCCTGTAGCCTGGAGCATTTCCTCTGTTACCTTGTAAGGTGTGAGGAGCTTTACTCTCTCAGGAATCTGAGCTTCTTCGCCCATGGATGCCCAAATGTCAGTGTAGAGAACGTCTGCACCCTTGAGGCAGGATGGCTCGGAGCATACTTCGATAGTTGCGCCTGTTTCCTTTGCAACAGCCTGAACCTTTGCGAGCTTTTCCTTGTCGAGCTGGTCAGCAAGTTCCTTTGGACCGTATGCCACATAGTGCATACCCATCTTTGCGCAGCCATACATCCAAGCATAGGACATGTTGTTTCTGATGTCGCCGCAGAATACTACCTTTACCTTGTTAAGAGGCTTTGCAACGTGCTCTTCGATAGTGAGGAGGTCAGCAAGAATCTGAGTTGGGTGGTCAACGTCAGTAAGACCGTTCCATACAGGTACGCCTGCATACTTTGCAAGGTCTTCTACTACAGACTGCTTGAAGCCTCTGTATTCGATACCGTCATAGAATCTGCCGAGAACCTTTGCTGTATCTTCAAGAGATTCCTTCTTTCCCATCTGGGATGAACCGCTGTCGAGGAATGTAACGTGTGCACCCTCGTCGAGGCAAGCAACCTCGAATGCGCATCTGGTTCTGGTGGAAGTCTTTTCAAACAGAAGAACTACGTTCTTGCCCTTTAATACTTCATTGTGGATGCCTGCTCTCTTCTTTGCCTTTAAATCGTGAGCGAGGTCGAGTAAATATCTGATTTCAACCGGTGTGAAATCCATAAGTGTAAGTAAGCTTCTGCCCTTTAAATTAACTGCCATTTTGTATCTCCTTTTTACATTAAAAATAATAAGCTTTTTGAAACGCAATATGCGTTATTCTCAGTCACCCTCAATATATAACAAGCTGATACCGTGTAAAAGTACCAGCTTGCGTTAATGTTTGTGTGCCAGTTGGCACACCTTGAAATTTCAACGTTTGTAAGTCTAGAGAATGTTTATAATTTATTCTGACTATTATTACATCAGCTCTCTCACGGTGGAAATCAGAATTTCCATGCCTCTGAAGATTTCATCCTCCGTAGGCGAAGAGTAGTTCAGTCTGATGTAGTTGTCAGGCTGCCTGCCGTCTCTGTAAAAGACATTCCCCGGAATGAACGACACTCCGTGAGCAGTCGAAAGCGCTGCCAGCTTGTCGATGCTGATGTGGTCGGGAATGTGGCACCAGATGTACACGCCGCCCTCCGGCTTTCTTGCGTAAAATCCGTCGATGCCGGCTTGCTCGATTATGCGGTACATCAGGTCGCGCTTTGCCGCATAGTCGGCCCTCATCTTTTCAAGCACGCCGTAATATGTGCCATCGCGAAGGAACGTCTCAAGGATTTTTTGCGGAATCGCCTCTAGCTTCATCAGCCGCAGCGAAACGAGATAGCTCAGCGCCTGAACTATTTCCTTTTCCGCCAGGACAAATGTGATGTTAAGTCCCGGAATAAACGTCAGCTCAAACGAATAGATGTAGATTACATTGCCGAGCCTGTCCATCGATTTGAGCGGCGGCGTCCCCAGACCGTCATAGTCGAGAAGCGATGCCGCATCGTCCTCGATAATCGGGATGCGGTACTGCCTGCTGATTTCAATCAGCTTTCTGCGGCGCTCAAACGAAAGCACCGTCCCGGTCGGATCGTGAAAGCTGCTGTTTATGTAGATCAGCTTTGGCTCGTACTTTTCTATCAGGGTGTCAAGGTTGTCGCAGAACATGCCGTTTCGGTCCATCGGCACGGTAATCTGCTTTACTCCCGCCATATCAAAGGTTCTGTGCACATCCGGCGAAATCGGCTCCTCTGTCAGTACAGTATCACCAGGCTTTAGCAGCAGCGCTGTCAGAAAGTCGAGCGCCTGATTAAGCTCAAAGAAAATCTGAATCTCCGAAGGGTTTGCCATTATTCCGCGCTCTCTGAGCAGCGCCGAAAGCTCCTTGCGAAGCTCGAGACTCCCTTGATACGGCGTGAAGTAGTACTGCCCGCGCTTGCCCTGCTCCATGGCTGATTCAAGTGCCCGCATCAGGTCTCCCGACGAGTACACTCCCTGTTCCGGCATGCCCGCCGCAAAGCTGATGATATCATCCGAATAAGACTGCGAAAACAGGTCGTCAAACGTCGTCTCGGCATTCAGATACTCCTCTTTTATAAGCTGCTGCCAATTGACTCTGCCGCGCTTTGACTCATCTGCCCGGCCATGAGCAAGCGTCACCACATAGCCCATGCCCTGCCGCGGCTCAATCAGCCCCGCCGCCTGCAGCTCTTTGTAAGCCCTGATTACAGTATTTCTATGTACGCCAAGCCTGGCCGCCATCATTCGCTCCGATGGCAACACAGCTCCGTCCGGCAGGTCGTTTGTTATTATGCGCGCGCGAATCTGCGCCGCAATCTGCGCATAGTATGGAGTTTTGAGTTCATGCTTGATATTGATGTCCATTGGTTAGTCTTCTTTTTGGGTTTTTGGTGGGGTTTTGGGTGGTGTTTGTGTTCGGTCCTTTGCGGAGTCCTTTGGCGGTCTCTGCCCGTGGAACTGATAGTAGCATGCTTCGAGTCTGCCGTTGTAGAGCTTTCTGCGTCTGTCGGCAGGTCTGCCGAGCGTCTTTTCTTCGGCCTGCTTGTCGGTGGTTATCATGAAGAGCGACCAGGTCGGGTTTTCTTTGAAAAAGCTGCCGTACTTTGCGTAGATTTTTTCGATTTCCTTTACTTCGCCGATGCGCTCGCCGTAAGGCGGATTCGTTACGATTATGCCGCTTTCTCTGCCGCCGCTTTCAAGCTTTTGCATATCCATCTGCCTAAATACGATGCAATCATCAACGCCCGCCTCAATTGCATTTTCGCGTGCAGCCTCGATAGCCCTCTCGTCTATATCATAGCCGTATATTTCAAGCTCAGCATCGCTATCTATTGCCTGAAAAGCAGCCTTTCTCTCTTCCTTCCAAAGCTCCGTCGGAATCGCTTCCCAGTCCTCGGACACGAAGCTGCGACTGATGCCGGGTGCGATGTTTCTGCCTATCATTGCCGCCTCAATCGGAATGGTACCCGAGCCGCAGCAAGGGTCCACCAGAAGTCTGCCCGCCTTCCAAAACGACAGGCTGACCATTGCGGCAGCCAGAGTTTCCTTTATCGGCGCAGCTGTCATCTGCACGCGGTATCCTCTTTTGTGAAGTCCGGGGCCTGTCGTGTCGAGAGTCAGCGTCGCACGGTCTTTCAAGAGAGTCACCTTTACTTTGTATTCTGCGCCTGTCTTCGGGAACTCCTCTATGCCATAGCTTTCGGAAAGTCGCGAAATTATTGCTTTTTCCACTACGCTCTGGCAGGCAGGCACGCTGAACAGTTTCGACTTTACAGAAGACCCTGTTATGATGAACTTCCCGTCCGGCACAATCCATTCCTCCCAGGGCAGAGCCTTTGTCTGCTGGAACAGGTCTTCAAACTCGAGCGCTTTAAACTTGCCCATCTTTATAAGTACTCTGTCCGCGCAGCGAAGCCAAAGGTTGCTCCGAACTATTGCGCGCTCGTCTCCCATGTATGTGATTTTTGCATCTTCGGATTGGAGGATTTTGTAGCCGAGAGCTTCGATTTCCCTCTTTACTATTGCCTCGAGTCCGAAGGTTGCTGTTGCTATAAGTTCCAGTTTCATGTGTTTCTCCTGTCTTGCCGATGTTCCGGCGTGGTGATGTGTCAATGTGGCCGATCGGATGGTGTGCCAGTGCGCCGGCGTGTCTGCGTAGCTGTGTGCCAGTGTGCCGCAAAAAACTTGTGCCTGTCCTAGCGCGTAAAAAATGGGCTGCTTTTGTACAGCCCGAAAATTCTAGATGTAAGGCCTGCGTCTGTTCATTGCAGAGTTCTCGAACATGTCGAGGTTGTCGAGAGCCTTGCCGGTGCCGACCGCTACGCAGCTGGTAGGATCCTCTGCGATGGTAACCTTTATGCCGGTTCTCTCTTCGATGCGCTTGTCAATGCCGTTAAGAAGTGCGCCACCGCCTGTGATTACGATACCCTTGTTGCTGATGTCGGCAGCGAGCTCAGGTGGTGTCTCCTCAAGCACGCTGTGAACTGCATCGCAGATTGTCGAAAGCGGTTCTTCGAGTGCTTCGAGCATTTCCTTTGAGGTGATTTCGATGTTTTTCGGAAGTCCGGTTACGGCGTCTCTGCCGCGGCATTCCTGAACCATCATTTCCTCGCGCGGATAAGCTGTGCCGATGCTCTTCTTCATTTCCTCGGCTGTGCGCTCACCAATGTAGAGCTTGTGCTCGTTCTTCATATATTTCACGATTGCGTCGTCGAACTTGTCGCCGGCTACCTTTACGGAAGCGGAGGTTACGATGCCGCCAAGCGCGATTACGGCGATGTCTGTAGTGCCGCCGCCGATGTCTATTACCATGCAGCCGTCAGGTCTGGCAATGTCGAGACCTGCACCGATTGCTGCAGCGAGAGGCTCTTCCATCAGGAAAACGGCCTTGCCGCCTGCCTGCTCTGCTGATTCGCGTACCGCACGCTTTTCAACTTCGGTAACGCAGCTCGGAATACAGATCATGATTCTCGGTTTGAAGAATCTGCCGCCGCCGCAGGATTTACGGATAAAGTATTTCAGCATGCGCTCTGTAATATCGTAATCCGAAATAACGCCATCTCTAAGCGGTCTGATTGCTACGATGTTAGCAGGCGTACGCCCGAGCATCTGGCGAGCTTCCTCGCCCACAGCAAGGATTTCGTTTGTATCTTTGTTTACAGCTACTACGCTCGGCTCGTTGAGCACTACGCCCTTTCCCTTTATGTAGACCAGCACATTCGCTGTTCCAAGGTCAATACCTATTTCTGTAAAAGCCATTTATTTATCTCCATTCGTTTAATGCCGCACGGCGAGTGTGCCTGTAGCAATGTGTGCCTGTAGCATGGTGTGCTTATAGCAATGTTTGCCTGCGGTATTTATAATTGTCTTAACCATATAATTATATATGGTTTGGCGGAGGTTTTCAAGGGAAAAAGTTGTGACGTTTTTCAAAAGTTGTGTGGTCTGCAAAAATGCCTTCCTGATGCGGCAAGTCTTTCCTTGCTAAAAGAAAACTGCCTGAAGCATCTCGCGGGTTGCGTTTGCGCTTAGCGGATAATTGGATGTTTCGTATGTAAAGATCAAATTCTTTCCGAGGAAAATCCCATTTTGTTTATACTCTTCTATTTTGGCCATTGCGTCACAAGCGTAATCCCATTCTTCCAGTTTTCCGAAATGTTCAAAATAGATTTCCTTGCGTAATGGGATATCCAAAAGAGTAAAATCCGGATAACGGATGCGGCCGTTCTTTAGGCAGAGTGGCTTTTCATAGTGGTATGGAATCCCTAAATCATAAAGGATATCTGCTATGATGGATTCTGATTTTGATCTGACCTTTTCACCTCTGCGGGTATCGTAGACTCTGCCTTCGGGCATTAATCCGCTTTCGCCGGGTTTATTATCCAGCCATTCCTTTACAAACATTTCGTCCGTTATGATGTATGGCATGATTAATTCTTTCCTGGTCGTAGATGCCTTTTGATAGGCATCGTCGGCACCGGGCGCTGAAAGCGCCCGAATGCTTTTTTCTATGCCTTTTAATTCTTTTGTAGCAAGTCTTAGAAACTCACGATTGTAATCCTTTTGAGCTAACTCGGCAACAAGCTTCTTTTCAGCAACAGGGATGTAAACGCCGAATTTATCTTTTTTATTATTGTTTTCTTCTTTGTTTTCGTCTTTGCCTTCATCTTTGTTTTCATCGACTTTGTAAAAGCGCTCCTTTTTCCCGCTATGGGATACGCGGAGTCTGCCCTCAGGGAAGGAGGCGCTGGCTTTTTCAGCTTTTTTAATTTCCTTTTTTAGCAATGCGGCTCGCCCGCTTAATTCTTTAATAATCTCAGTCTTTCTCATTATCCCTTTTCTCCTTTTCTCCAGTAAAAAATGTGTTTGGTTGACTCCAAATGCGGTTTCGCATTTTGGAGTCAACTGTTTTGATGCGAATTGGCCTGAATCCGGGTGATTCGACACCGGGTGGCGGTGGTTTGGTTGACTCCAAATGCGATTTTGCATTTTGGAGGCAACCGTTTTGGTGCAAATTGGCCTCAATCCGGGTGATTTTACGCCGGGTGGCGGTGGTTTGGTTGACTCCAAATGCGATTTTGCATTTTGGAGGCAACCGCTTTGGTGCAAATTGGCCTGAATCCGGGTGGTTTTACACCGGGTGGCGGGGATTTGGTTGACTCCAAATGCGGTTTTGCATTTTGGAGTCAACTGCTTTGGTTCAAAGTGGCCTGAATCCGGGTGGTTTGACACCGGGTGGCGGCGGTTTTTCTGATTATCATTCCATATTTTACCATATAATTTATTTTTTGTAAATAAAAAAGATAAATTTCATACTTGACAATACGTTATACTTCGTGTTACGATGTACTCGTCGAAAGGAGGTATGAGATGGACATTCAATTAAAACGCGGGCTACTCGACGTATGCGTGCTGGCCGCAATCCGAAACGAGGATTCATACGGCTATCGGATAATAAAGGACATGAAGCCATATCTGGAATTGTCCGAATCCACTCTATACACGATTCTGAAACGTCTCGAAACAGCAAATATGCTGACCGTCAGATCGGTCGAACATGAGGGGCGGCTCAGAAAGTACTATCATATCACACAGCAGGGGATTAACAGAATAGAGGAGTTCAGGGACGACTGGCAGGAAATTCTCTCAATCTATCAGTTTATTAACTCAGCAAGCGCAGGCACCACCGGCACACCAACCGGCACACCAAACAGTAATCGCACCGACAGTGCAAACACTGCAGCAAATACAGACACCTCTGCCCCATCAAACACAAATCACAGGGAGGATACTGACAATGACTAAGGAATTATTCATAAAAGAGCTTCGCGAAAAGCTCGCCGGATTTCCTCAAAATGAAATAGAGGAGCGTCTGAGCTTTTACAGCGAAATGATAGACGACCGCGTCGAGGACGGCCTGTCTGAAGACGAAGCCATTGCGGGAATCGGCACGGTTGATGAAATAGCAGATCAGATTACAGCGGATATTCCGCTCACAAAAATCGTAAAGAACAAGGTAAAACCAAAGAGAAGCTTAAAGGGCTGGGAAGTGGCTCTGATAGTCCTCGGTTCACCTATCTGGCTGTCACTTGCACTCGCAGCGATCGCAATCCTGCTCGCTGTTTACATCGTACTGTGGGCATCAGTAATCGTTGTTTACGCAATTGATTTCTCATTTGCAATTACTGCAATTTGCAGCATACCGGGCCTGTTCTTCATCCTGAAGTCGGGTAATATCGCAAGTGCTATATTCTGCCTCGGCACAGGGATCACCTGCGCGGGTCTCGCTATTCTGATGTTCTTTGCATGCTTCTGCATAGCAAAGGGAATATTAAAGCTCACAAAAAACATAGCGCTCGGAGTAAAGCGAGCATTTGTGGGAAAGGAGGAACCAGCCAATGAATAAATCCAAAACACTTATAATAGTCGCTGCCGTACTCACAGTAGTAGGTCTGATTACATGCGGCATTTCATTCGCTGCGCTCGACTTCGACCCTGCCAGACTAAGCTCCGGCAACTTTCAGACAAACGAGTACAGCCTGACCGAAGATTTCCAAAATATAAATATAACTATTGATTCCGCAAAGGTTGAAATCCTTCCTTCGGAAACGGGCGAATGCCTCATTGAATGCCGCGAGGACAGAAACACGCCTTATAATGTAGCGGTAAACGGGGCTACGCTCGTAATCACACAGCAAAAGAACCGCAGCTTTAACATCGGACTCTTTACCGAAAATCCGGCAGTAACGCTTTACCTGCCAAAGGAAACCTACTCAAGCCTGACGCTCGAAACCGATTCGGGCGATGTGGTAATCTCCGACGGTTTCACCTTCTCAAGCGTCGATGTTAATGTCGACCTCGGCAGCGTATACTGCTCGGCCGATGTTTCGGGAATGCTTTCCGTCGAAACGGATGCAGGCGAAATTTCGGTAAACGATGTATCTGCAGGCGCAATCAAGCTTTCTACTGATATCGGCGATATCGCGGTAGCCTCCGCGGACTGCGCCGGCAATCTCGAGATTACCAGTGATACCGGCAAGGTTACGCTAAAGCACGTGACCTGCGAAAGCCTCACATCTAAAGGCGACACCGGCAGCCTGATTATGACAGGCACTGTCGCAAGCGGCAGATTTGATTTAAAGCGCCAGACAGGCGACATATGGCTTAACGGCTGTGATGCTGCGGAGATTTATGCCAAGACAGACACAGGCTCCATCACCGGCATGCTGCTTTCCGACAAGGTCTTCCTGGCAAGCTCTGATACAGGCAGCATCAGTGTTCCAAAGACTACCACCGGCGGCAGATGCGAAATCATCACAGACACAGGCGATATCGACTTAGTAATAGAATCAAAAGGGGATAAAATATAGACATTAAAATACGGGGCAATCGTTAAAACAGGCAATCGACCGAAGCCGATTGCCTGTTGTTTTACCCTTTACTTTTTATTATTTAACGACATTATTTAACGACTTTTTCGCAAAATCTCTCTATCATCACCGCAATCTGCGCACGGTTTGCAAGCGCATAAGGCGCGAATTTTCCTCCTTCATCTCATTTCACCTCGTCTTCGTTCCAAATTCTGTCCTTTGCCAGTCCTTCTTTTGACACGCAAAAGTACGAATAATCACCATAATCCGGATTGGCATTTGCAGTATCCGCATAGGTAACATCTATATAAGTTATTTCACCATCAATCATGGCTCTGGTCCAGATGTGGTGATCTGTCCCAAACCTGTTTTTAATCTTTCCCGGCACGCTTTCGCACCAAATCCCGACGGATTTCAGCATGGTATTCAGCAGGTTTGTATATCCCTGACATACCGTCTTTCCCGTAGTCACAGCGCTGTAGCCAAAATGCCTGATCTTGTTTGCTGAGGAGTTGTCATATGAACATTTCCTGCAAACATAGGCAAAGATTGCTTTCGCCTTTTCCTTTTCGCTCATATCCGCAGTGATTTTTCCCTCTTCAATGAGCTTTTCTGTCTCCGCCTGAGTCAGTTCAAAGAATTCCTTTCGCATCGACGCCAGCCGGTCATCTTCAAACTCCGAGTTTTTCATAGTCACCTTTAAAACAAAGGTGTTCCTTATATATCCCGATTCAACGCTTGTATTCAGATAATAGCAGAAATATTCATTGCACCTTTCGTAGCACGATGTATATGCATCAAGGACGTTCTGGCAAATCGCATCCGCAAATTCATCCGATTCCACGGTAAAATCACCCGAATAAATCGCAGTATATTCGGACAGGTTATTCCTGCCCATGTACATGATTATCTTTTCCCAATCGGATACCTCCACGGGATTTCTGAACTTGAACCCCTCCGCATCCGCAAGATAAGTCAGCTGCTTTAGCTCAAGGCAGTCATAATTTGCCGTGCGGTATACCAGCGCTGCCGTTTCGGCCCTGCTGATATCAGAATCTCCGTTAAACGAATATCCGTCTCCGCCCGCAACGCCCGTAACTATATCCTTTTGATACAGAATCTCCGCATTATCACTGTCTGTATCGATAAAAACATCCGAAGGATGTGAAGCATTTTCCCATCCCATGCTTTTTACGATATACCCGGCCACATCCTCGCGACTCGCATAGCCTTCGGGATCGTAGGTGCCCATCTCGGCAATGCCGTACTCGTCCGCAGCGCTTAATATATTGCTGTACCACATATATCCCTCGTCGCCCGGGTTCACAAGAGTTTTAATCTCTTTGCCTGATATGGAAAGCACCAGCTTTAATATCTCTGCATGCTTCACATTCGAAGCAGGGCTAAAGCATCCGCCGCCCACACCGTTTATCGCTCCGCTGTCCGATAGCTCGTCCACATAGCTGTAAAACCACGCATCCTTTGGAACATCATAAAATTCAGCCGCAAATACGCTCACGGTAAACGCCGAAACCAGAGCTGCCGCAATCAGTAATATCCTCAGATGTTTCATATTGTACCTCTCATAATATTCCTCTCAACCCAAGCACAACCGCAGGTGCCCTCCTCACCTACCGTTTTCCGCTCGCCGACATCACGAAATAAGCAATTGCCGATACTGCGCAAAGCCCGCCGCAAAGCAGCCACCCCTGGCTGATTGTATGCCCCGCCAGGAAATACCCCATCAGCATTGGACCCACCGCACGGCCTGTGCCCTGAATGATGTCGTATATCGACTGATATCTTGCACGATATCTGACAGGTGCATGGCTTGCTATAAATACGCCGACATTGCTCGCGCCGATGACTTCACCGGAGGTCCAGACTGCGACAAGCATGTACATTATCGGCAGATTGTGAGTAAACGCATAGCCCGCAAAGCCTGCCGCAAACATCACACTTCCTATCGCAAGGTTGAATATGACATTTCTTTTCTTTAAGACATACACAAACAGCGGCGTAAGCAGGAACACCGTAAAGCCGTTCAGCGACCAAATGACGCCGTAAGCCCTGCTGCCCACCTCTATACCAAAGAAGTCTTCCATATCAAGCGGCAGCATATAGCCAATCTGCGAATAGCCGAATGCCGAAGTCATCGCCAGCGCAGCGACTACTACCAGTATCGGATCGCTGAGAAGCTGCAGTAAAAGATTTTTCTTTGGGGGAGCCAGAGCTTTGTCCGAGAGGACATCCGTCACATCGCTTTCCGCACTTTTCAAGCTTTCAGAATCGGGCGTCTCATCCCTTATCATCAAAAGTATCAGAATGACCGAAATCAAATTTATCAGCGCATTTCCCCAGAAAATCCAGCGCAGATAGTGTACGAACAGAAATCCCGCTATCATTGGGCCGAAGGCATAGCCGAGATTAAAGCCCAAATAAACCAGCGACATGCTCTCACGCCTGTTCTCAGGCCTCGTAAAATCCATCATCATTGCCGAAATGGCAGGTGCCGCAGCGTTTACAAAGAAGAAGCCCGCAAATATGAATTTCAATACATATGGTTTATCAATCAGAAAGCCGGTGATCAGAAAAGATATCTCACCGAACGTCATCAGCACCACATATGTCATTTTACGCGAAAAAATATCCGCAAGTTTTCCTCCCAAAAGTGTCGCTGGCAGCATAATTACCGCCAGTAGCATCAGATATCCTGATATAGTAATTTCCGAATATCCCAGCTTGCTGCTCATGAAAAGTGTCAGGAAGGAATAAACAAAGGACCCCATGGCAGCGATAATTCGTGCAAGGAACAGCACATATATCCTGCCCGGCAGTCCAAAGTATTGCTTAATAAATCCCAAACTCATTTTATCTGTAACAATTAACTAAATATCAAAGTACATGTACGGTTCACCTGTTTCGAGGTCATACCATACGAAATGATTGCCGTCCAAAACCATATAGCTGTGGTGGCTGCCTTCCTTCGGTATTGAAACGGAACCCGGATTGAGATATGTGAAATCTTTTCCGGACTCGCCTCCAAAGTGCACGAGGGCAGGTACATGTGTATGCCCGTGGAGCAGGATATCACCCTTTTTCATCTTTGGCGGATTATCCATGTTAAACACATGCCCATGAGTCAGGTAGATTACGTGTCCGTTTACATAGAGGACACCGCTTTCGGTCAGAACCGGAAAATCCAAAACCATCTGATCTACATCTGCCTCGCAGTTTCCTCTGATTGCGATTATTTCATCAGAAATCCCGTTCAGGAGCTTTGCCGACAGCTTTGTGTCGTAATCCCGCGGCAGATCGTTGCGCGGACCGTGATACAAAAGATCTCCGAGAGTCAGGAGCTTTTCCGCTCCCGACTCCTTGTATTTTTCTATCAGTTTTTCAATGTAATATGCAGATCCGTGAAGATCTGATGCTATAAGTAACTTCATTTTTCCTCCGTCAGTGTGCAGGTTCTATCATCGTAACTCTGCTCGTAACCGCTGCCGCATCGACAACCTGTGCCCACGCATCATCATCGAAAGTGCAATTTACAAATCTGTAGTAGCTGCTGTCAATTCCGCCCAAAAGGCCACCTGAAAGGTTTGAGAAGCTACACTTCGAAAATGTCAGCGAGCTTTCATTGCATTCAAACATCGTATATTCCATGCAATTTTTGAAAGCGCAGTTTGTAAATGTCGCATTGCTCAGATTGTATGCACTGATGACACCGTAAGAGCAGTCTCTGATTGTCGTGTTTTCCGAAATCAGATTGTCCGTATTGTAGGCTTCGATGCCGTACGTCCCGCAGCCGTAAAGGTCGAGGCTCATCAGTCTGACCTTTTTTGAATCGGTAAAGTTCAAAACCGAACCTGCACAGCTGCCCTTTTCAATGGTATGACCCATTGTCAGGTTCGTCAGGTAAATGCCCTCACAGCCGTCAAATGCCAAAACATCGGCATATCTCGGCTCAACTACAAGCTGAACAAAATCTGTCGAAACGGCAGGCTCGATAAAGAGGTTTCTCACGTTCTTTATCAGCAGCTCCTTCCCGTCGAAGACTTCACTGATTCCTACATTCGGGAGATACATTTCGATTTCCTCTGTCTGATATTTGTTGGAATGCTCTTCAATCCATTCGGTCAGGTTATATGTCCCGGCAGCCAGCTGAATCTTGTGGTTAGACCCGATAGCGTTTATCAGCTCACCCACATTTCTGACATAATATGTACTCCATGTCTTTGTAACATCAACTCTCCTGTCGACGCCGTTCCAGGAAACATTTGCGCCCATTGCCTCGGACACGGCTCTGACCGGAACCAGAGTGCGTCCTCCGACAATCTTTGCAGGCACATCTATAGTGATTTTATGACCGTCGCCCATGTGAATGACATTTTTTCCGATCTGCAGGCTGAGTGAATTATCACCCCAGTCAGCAAGCACTGTCTGAGTTTCCTTTTCCCACCCCACATTCACATTTAAAGCTTCGAATATTGCGCGAAGAGGAACCAGAGTGCGACCGTCCTCAATAATAGGCGGCTGGTCCATAACCAGCTGCTGTCCGTTCACAAAAACGGTTATTTCCTTTGCCGCTGCACCGAATGCGCTAACAGGCACAGAGATTGTAAAAACAACCAATAATACGAGTATTATTGCCAGTGTCTTTTTCATGATACTGCCTTTCTTTGCAAGTTTTATTATTTGATGGCATCCAGGAATGCCTTTATGTCTTCATCGGTTGTTACCCAGCTCGTTACGAGTCTGATAGGAGTCATACCGTCCTTTGGAGCTGCCCAGCGGTAGAAAAAGAAATCCTTTTCGAGACGCTGCACCATTTCTTCAGGGAAGATAGGGAAGATCTGATTTGTCGGTGAGTCTACCATAAATTTGTAGCCTGCCGCCTTTATTCCCTCGCGAAGCTTTGCAGCCTTTTCGTTGCTGCCGCGGCCGATTTCAAAATAGAGCTCGTCCTTAAACATTTCTTCGAACTGAATTCCGATAAGTCTGCCCTTTGCAAACATACCGCCGCGCTGCTTGATGATAAAACGGAAGTCCTCCTTCAGCGCCGGATTTACAATTACGAGAGCTTCTCCGAACAGAAAAGCATTCTTTGTTCCGCCGATGTAAAACGCATCGGAATACTTTGCCATATCGGAAAGAGTCACGTCGCATTCATCGCATGTCAGCGCAGTAGCCAGGCGCGCACCGTCTATGTACAGGTACATGCCATGCTCCTCACACTTTGCCTTTAATGCGGCAAGCTCTGCCTTTTTGTAGATAGTTCCTATCTCTGTCGGCTGCGATATGTAGAGCAGCTTTGGCTGCACCATGTGCTCATCCTCGTGGAAAATAACAGTCTCGTCTATCTGCTCCGGTCTAACCTTGCCGTCAGTGCTTGGCAGATGAATGATTTTGTGTCCCGTAGCCTCGACAGAGCCTGTCTCGTGCATGCAGATATGCCCGCTTGCTGCGGAAACTGCTGCCTGATGCGGGCGCAGGAATGCGCAGATAGCTGTGAGATTTGTGATTGTGCCGCCGACAGTCAGGTGAATGTCGACATCGTCTCTGCCTATTTTCTTCTTTAACAGCTCAATTGCATGGAAGCAGTGAGCATCCATAAAATAGCCGTCACTATGCTCATAATTGGTTTTGGAAAGCGCCTCCAGAATTCTCGGATGCGCGCCGCTGCTGTAATCACTTCTGAAAAAAATCATGCTACTCCTCCTCGTCATACTCGTATATTCCAACGTTTTTATATTTTTTCAGCAGCTTTTCAAGTCTTTCGTTGCTGCCGTTTCTTTCTATCTCAATTTCTATTTCCTTTGGGCTCAGCCTGTCAATATTTTTTATGTGCTTCCATATCGGCTTTGGAGCTACGCTCATGTAAAGCAGTGGCGACACCACGAAAAGCCAGATTACAAACCACAAAATGCACAGGCACCCCGCAAGAGTCGTTTTTTCCGGGTACCACAGCAAAACGGTATAAAGTATTCCCAAAAGCCCCGCAAGCAGAATTCCATAGGTTAAATAGATTTTCTGTATCTGCTTTAGCCGCCTGGAAAGCTCTTCATCACACCAGAGCTTTTTAAGCTTCTTTGACAGCACCTCCACCCAGCGAAGGTCTGCAAACGAAAGCATCATGCCCAGCGCGAAGTCTGACTTTCCCTCGTAAGGATAAGCCCCCTCTGTGTCAGGCTCGGCTTGCTGTGCAGGTGCCGGAGCGCTTACTTCGGTGTGGATGATGGCACCCTCGCCGGAGATTTTGATTTCCGCCTTTGGGCAGTCCTCTATGACCAGCTGCTCACCATCGCCCACCATGAGAGAGTTTCCGTCAAAGCTCACGACTGCATAGCCGCCGGTGCAGAACAGGCCTCTCGCCAGAGCCGGAGCCACTTCCAAGGCTTGCTCCTTTTCGGTAAGCTCTATAACCTCCAGCGTGCCCCTGTAGCCCTTGCGCGTCATCAGGTTGTAGTCCGTGCAGCGGCCGTAGCTCTTTGTCTTTTGCGCGCCGTCGAAATAGTCGTATTCAAGCGGCTTCAGCTTTACGCTGCGATCTCCTTCGTGCGCGAGTACGACTTCGCCGTGAAGCACTGCGAGAACTCTGTTATAGTCCGGCAGATCCGTAAAATCAGATTCGTCCAAATCGCATGTCGCCGAGCTGAGTCTCCATATAAACTCCCTGTCTGCATATTTTGCATCCTCCGGGGATATGGCGAGCTGCGTGGTCGTGCCGCCTGACCAGTTACTAACCGAAAAATCGCCCTGCCTGTATAGTTTATAATTCATGTTTGTTTACTCCGATTTCTTCATGCCCGACGCATCAATTATGATGCGCACACACTCTTCTATTCCTAAATATCCACTGTCGAGAGACATGTGGTAATTCTGGGACATGCCCCACTCACGGCCTGTGTAATGCTTGTAGAAAACCTTTCTCTTTTTATCCTTGTCTGCGAGGCGCTTTTCCGGTGCCGCTTCGGACTCGCCGTAAAGCCTTACTATGCGTTCTGCCTTTTTATCCGTTGATGCATGAATAAACACATCAAAACAGTCGCTACGCTCACGCAAAATATAATCAGCGCAGCGTCCCACTATAACGCAAGGCTCCTTTTCGGCAATTTCGTTTATCACCCTGTACTGGATGGTCCAAAGGAAGTCATTCATTGAGAGACCTTTGCCCGGAGTTGCCGCACTCTGCGCACCGAGAGCAAATGCCAGCCAGCTTTTGCCCGGTGCATGCTCCCCCGCTTCCTCGACATAGCTTTCGTCAAAGCCGCTCTCCTCGGCTATCGCCTGGACCAGCTCCTTGTCGTAATATTTGAGTCCCAGTCGGTCAGCCACCATCTTCCCGATTGTGCGGCCACCACTGCCGAATTCTCTGCTGATTGTTATTATTCTCGTTTCTGACATAATCCCCTCCTATTTCCATGAAACAGCCTTGCCCTTGCCTGCTTCCTTTGCGTCGTGCAGTGCGAGGCTGGCCCTGTCCATAATATAGTTTATTCTTTCCTTTGGCTCGCCCAGATCGTATCCTGCGGAAACCGTTACATAAGGTGAAACATCGGAGGCGTTGTTATGAATCTGTGCTGCGCGCACCTCTGAAACCACCTTTTCTGCGAGATCTCTGACGGTAAATTTATCCGTATCCTTCAGTACGAACACAAACTCATCACCGGCGATTCGACAGATTGTCAGCTTGTTTTCATCGTAATCTGCGGCAATCTGCCTGATAATATCCGCAACTCTGACTATGCATTTTTCAAGCTCATCTGCACCGTAGCTTTCTTTGTATTGGCCCGAGCAGTCTATATCGACACAAATGACGGCATCTCTGCCGGATGCAAAAAAGCCTTTTTTCTTTGAACGCAGTTCGTTCAGGAAGTCACCGTTTCTGAATCCTGTCAGCGGATCACCGTACTTTCCTGCCGAAGCCTTTGCCTTTTCCTCCGCATCCCTGCGCTCTTTGCTGCGCGCCTGGAATTCTTCAAACAGTCTGTCATACTGAGGAATCAAATCAGTCTTTGCCAAATCGTCCGCGTAGCCGCTTTCTATTTCCCTATAGTGCTGCGCCTGCTCGCGATTTCCAAGAAGCCCGTACAGACTTGCAAGCTTCCCGGCAGAATATTTCTGTGCGGACTTTCCGCAGGATTTGCTGCATTCGTACTGCTTCTGCGCATATTCGAGTGCGCGGTCCATATCCTGTCTAATCAGGAAAAAGCTTCGCCATGAATCCGCAAGGTGATAATCAAAATAATCAATAGGGAATCCCTTTTTGTTTTCCGCATAGATTTTCTCTGCCTCGGTGAGCAGCGATTCGACATCGCGAACATCCCCGCCGCTTGCCAACAGATATGTCGCCAGGAGCCATTCATGAACGCATTCAAACTCCTCGCGGATGTTTGTCTGGGCAAAATCTATGTATTCCCTCATATTGTCGATAGCCGCGAGGCCTTCTTCGATGCGGCCTGTGCTGAGATAACAGCCCGTAACATTCGCCAGCATCATGCATTTCAGGTTTGCCGTGATATTGCGATACCTCGGTTCCTTCAGGGTCTCGTAGATTTCCAGAGCCTCATCGTAGTGGAAAAGCTGCAGGTATCCGTCCGCGAGCACATGCAAGGTCATTGACTCCATCTCAATGTTATTGGCTCTGCGGCAGATTTCCTGTGCCATACCGAGGTACTTTACGCCCTTCAGGAAATCATTAAAGATTGTTTTGTATATATATCCCAGATGGAGATATACTCTGCCGTTTCTAACCGAATCGGACTTTTGGACATATTCAAATGCCTTGTCCATATAATCGATAACCTCGGTTTTATCCTCTTCATAGCGTTTGTACCAGAGAATGTTTATATAGTGCAGAGCCAGCTCATCATAGCGGTTCAAAGCCTCAAAGACCCGTGTTGCTTCATCAAAAAGCTTTTTCGATTTTTCTCTGTCGCCCTTTTCGTAATAATAAATCGCCATGTATGATTTCAGCTTTGCGGAAAAGACTCTGTCCCCAATCTTTAAAGCATATCCCAGGGCTTTTTCCCAAGCATCGAGCGCTTCGTCCAGCCTGTCAAGCTTGTAGTAGATAACTCCCAGGTCATAATAAAGCAGCAGGATGGTCTCATCGTCATATCCTGCAGTTTTTTCCAAATTACTTTCAATAAAAGACAGGTATTGCTGAATACCCATGTTGTTCAGACAAAACTCACACGTTCCTTCGAAATAGGTTATGTAATCGTTTAGTCTGCCCTTTAAATCATTACTGCCTGTTTCACACCACATGTTCTTTCCTTCCGTCCTTCGCTTTTTCATGCACTGAGTGCATTAGTCCTACATACCGTATATTATACCTAAAGTATAGGCTTTTTTCAATATAAAGCGCCCATAAAAAAAGCGGCCCCAAGCTTGTGAAATACACAAGCTTGGGGCTCTCCGCCCAAATTATTATTCTATGTCCGGAAGCAGTGGCATACCGGCACCGCCCGAGGCCTGATTTTTATTCAGTCTGAACTCTGAAACTATACGCTTCAGCATATCTGCCTGCCCGTAAAGCTCCTCTGAAGAAGCCGCAGACTGCTGTGATGTCGCAGAGTTGCTCTGGATGACATTCGACACCGTCTCAATGCCTTCGTTTACCTGCGAAATATCCTTTGCCTGATTGTTCGAAGCATCAGCTATGCCTTCGACAAGTGACGCTGCCTCGGCGATACCTTCAACAATCTCCGAGAGTGCCTCCGCTGTGGCATTTGCAATCTTTGTACCTGCTTCAACCTTGTTCACGGAGCCTTCAATCAGTGTGGTTGTCTCGCTTGCTGCCTCTGCGGATTTTGCCGCCAGAGAGCGAACTTCGTCGGCTACTACAGCAAAGCCCTTGCCGTGTACGCCTGCACGTGCCGCCTCAACTGCCGCATTCAGCGCCAGAATGTTTGTCTGGAATGCGATATCGTCGATAACCTTGATGATCTTTGAAATGTTAGCTGACGACTCGTTGATTTCTTCCATGGATACGAGCATGTCCTTCATCTGAGTGTTTCCACGCTCAGCCTGATGCATTACATCTGTTGAAAGTGTGCTTGCTCTGCGTGCATCCTCTGTATTCTTCTTTGTCTGCTCCGCAACGTTTGTCATAGTTACGCCCAGCTCTCTGATAGCGGCTGCCTGCTTTTGTGAACCGTCTGCGAGGTTTGAAGCACCTTCCGAAAGCTGTCTTGAACCTGCTGCAACCTGGCTCGAAGCCTCGTTGATGTTTCCGAGCACTGCTGTGAGGTTGTCAATGATCTCGTTAAATGAGTTTCTGATAGCCACAAAGTCGCCCTTGTAAACATCACTTGGTGTAACTGTCAGATCTCCTTCACCGATAGCTGAAAGTACATGCTTGATTTCATCGATAATCGAGCGGAGTGTACGTACTGTGTCATTAAGCGCATTCTTCGAGAGTGCCAGATCGCCCTGGTAATCGCCGTGTACTTCTTTTGAGAGGTCGCCACCGCCGATAGCCGAAAGAACGGTTACAAGCTCATTTACAGGCGCTGTGAGGGCATCCACGGTGTCGTTTAATCCCTTCATTACCTTTCCGAACTCGCCTTCGTAGTTGGAAAGGTCTGCACGCTTGTCGAGCTGACCTGCAATAGCGTAATTTGCCATCTTTACGGAGTCGTTTACAAGCTCTCCTACTGCCTTCGCTACATGCTCTACAGCATTATCGATATTGTCATAGGTCTTTTCAACCTTCTTTGTAAATTCATTTCTTTCGATATTGTTGTCTTCAAAGCTGAAATTACCTGCAGCGAGGTTCGCAAGATTTCTCTCGAGCCTTGCAGCTGCTGCGTCGGAGTATTCTGCTTCCTTGAGAATGTTTGTCATATCCTGTACGGAACCGATGAAACCGATATTCTCACCATTGTTGTCCTTCAGGAAAGCTGTGGTCTGGTTGAAGATTCTGCCGTTCCACTCGAAACGCGTTTCAGCCTTACCTGCCTGCAGCGAATCGATACCGTTAATATTAACGCCATCAATATGGCATCTCTTTCCGTAAACCTCTTTAGCACTTTCGGAAATAGTTCCCTGAGCCCTGAGTGCATCCTCGAAAGGCTTGTTAACAAGCGTCCAGTTGCCTTCGCTGTCCATAACCTGAACAGGCATAGGAATGGAGTCTATAATCTGCTCATACCACGCAGTCTTTGAAACTACCATGTCGAGTGTTCCATTGATTCCTTCAATTACACTCTTGTAATCGCCTGCATATTTGGAAGCATCTGCCCTTACGCCATAATCTCCTTCAATTGCCGCGCTTGCCATGCTCTGCGTATCTGCAACAAGTGCTCTGATGCTATCAATAGTCTTTTCGAGCTGCTGGAATGCCTGACCGTAATCTCCCGGCCTGTTTGTATCAACCTCAGGAAGACGTCCTTCTCCGAGAGAACCGATTGCATCAAGAAGATCCGAAAGCTGATTGCCCATCGTCTCTACGATACCGTTAACAGATACCATGATATCCTTGTATCCACCGTGGAAGCTGTCTGCCTTTACTCTGAACTTCGTATTACCTACGTTGAGCTGCTTACCAACATTTATAAGTGAAGCCTCAAGCCCGCGGAGAATATTTACTACTCTCTTCATCGAGTGGTTTAATGCATCCTCTTCGGAACGAACAGGTACATTGATATCGATATGCCCCTTTGCAATCTCTTCGAGAGTGTGCGCCTGATTCTGAGAGTTTGCAATCAGGTCTGCGAATGCGCCTTCGAGCATAATAAGCTCGTTCTTTGCCGTTTCATCCTTTTCAACAGGAATATCGAGTTCTATCTTGCCCTCGGCAAGCTGGTTTGCTATAGCCACATCCTTTTCGAGGTTTTTCCTGACAAAGCGGATAATAAATACCGCAAATACGAATACCAGCACAAAGAGTGCCACGAAAACAGCAATGTTTATAATCAGTGTTCTGGTGAACGCTGCATTACTTTCAGAAACAATCTGCTTTCCTACGCTGCCTGTAATGCTGCAAAGATAAGCAATCGCATCATCAACAGTCTCTCTGTAGCCTTCGAACTGCTCGTAGTAAACGAGTGCTCCGTCGAAGTCGTTTGCCAGCAGACGCTCATCCATATATCCTCTGGTCTCGCGATAAGGAGCGAGTGCATCCTGCAGCGCATTATAAGCTGCGAGAGCCTCTCCGTCGATTCCGGACTCAAGGTATGCTGTAAGCAGCTCCTTGTCCTCTGTGGTCCAGTCGGTGATTTCTTTAAGCCTCTGTGGAACCGCATCAAAATCGTCTTCAACAAAGATAAGCATATAGTTGTTACCTATCTTCATCAGATTTGTCTGTACAGTTGCTACATTCTGGTGCGTCTCAACCGCAACATCATAGAGATGCTGAACGTTTCCGTTAATCGAACTCATACCGAATGTGAATACCACCGCCAGAATAACCGATACCATTATTGCTGCTACACCGTAAATGATAAGCAGCGGTCTCATTTTGATTTTCTTTAGCATCACATGCCTCCCTGTGCTTTGCACACTTTTCAATATATTTTAGTCATATGTAAATTATATGATATAATTACCGAAAAAATGCTTATACATGTATTAATTTTAATACTTATGCTCTAATTAGTCAACCGTCTTCGCAATTTTTAGATTATTTGTGCATATTCTATTTCTTTTGTCTTTATTTTTTTCAGCATTATTACTATAGCAGATACTCCGCAACTAAAGTGCAACAATTATCTAAAAAAAAGAAGAATATGCAAAATTGCATAATCTTCTTTAAATTTTACTTGATTTTCACTATTTGGTGACATGCTTAACAATGTCGCCCGGAATATTTAAGAGCGGCAGCTGTGTCTGTACTGCACCGATTTCATATGCGACCTTTGGCATGCCGTAAACAACGCAGGATGCCTCGTCCTGACCTATTGTGTAGGCGCCTGCCTGGCGCATTTTAAGCATTCCGTCTGCTCCGTCGCGGCCCATACCTGTAAGGATGACGCCGACTACCTTTGAACAGTCGGCATTTTCCGCTACGGAAGTAAACATAGCATCTACCGAAGGGCAATGTCCTGATACTCTCTCGCCCTCTCTGCTGCTGATGGAATAGCCGCTGCCATTCTTTTTCAGGCGGAGGTGATGATCGCCTGCAGCAACAATAGCGAGCCCCGGACGGATAACGTCGCCGTCTGCAGCTTCCTTGACATTAAACTTGCAATTACTGTCAAGGCGCTGGGCGAAAAGCTTTGTAAATCCACTCGGCATATGCTGCACAATTATTATACCCGGAATATTCGCAGGAAGCCTGGTGAGCACTTCATAAAGTGCATCGGTTCCGCCTGTCGAAGCTCCAATTGCAATAATCTTTGAAGAATCCAAATCCACGGATGACACCGCCGGTGCTGCCGCAGGACGCGGAGCAGCCGAAGCCGCACCCGTACCGGACATGGCCGGGCGATTTGGCTGGCGAACCTTTGCCGTAGAAGCTATTTTAATTTTTCCGACAAGCTCTGAAATGAAAGCCTGCCTACCTCCTCTGTCTGCACTCGGCTTTGTAACAAAGTCCACAGCGCCCGCATCGAGAGCGTTAAATACATTCTCAGCTACGGAGCTGACTACAACTACCGGCAGAGGATACTGCGGCAGAACCCTGCGAAGGAATTCTATACCGCTCATTTTCGGCATTTCGACATCAAGAGTAATTACATCCGGATGGAGCTGATTAATGATTTTAACCGCAGCATAGGGATCTTCTGCCATACCGATAACTTCTATACCAAAATCCTTTGAAAGATCCTGGGCAAGTGTCTGTCTGAAAAGTAGTGAATCATCTACAATCAGTACTCTAATCTTTTTAAATGCCATAACAACACTTCCTAGCTATATATGCAATTCACTTTGCAAGTGCCGATTAGGACAGACCCTCCAGCACTTCGATTTCTTCTTCTTTGAGCAGCTTCTCGCAGTCGAGCAGCAGCTGTACATTGTCGTTTACCTTTCCGATACCTCTGATATATTTGTTGGTAAAACCGGTCTTGCTCTGAGGAGCATCCGCGATATCGTCGTCTCCGATATTAAGTACTTCGTCTACGCAGTCAACGATTAGACCAACAGATATGTCGTTGATATCGATAACGATAATACATGTTCTTTCATTATATGGTATTTCTTCCTTGCCAAACTTGAGTCTTACGTCAATAACAGGAATAACTTTACCACGCAGGTTGATGATACCCTTGATGTAGTCAGGTACCTCAGGAATCTCTGTGATTGCCTGAATGCTGATAATTTCTGTGACATATCTGATTTCAAACCCATAAGTCTCTCCATCGAGGGAGAATGTTAAAAACTTACCGGCTTGAGTATCTTCCTCCACCATTACATTGTTATCATAAAGCTCTGCCATTTATTAGTCTCCTTTCTCATCAGGACCGCAATTAGTAACACTTCCCGACTTATCATTATTATAATGATTTACTTAAACAGTTTCAAGATAATTTTCAAAAAATTTCTACAGTTCCTTCACATTATGTCCTATAGACTGCACTTTCATAGTACCGGTTGCATTGTCAAAATAAACCGTGCGGCCGTAATCAAGTCCGGTATCCTCCGCAACGATAGGCAGCTTTAACTGCTTTAACACTTCCTTTACATATGCAACGTTTCTTTGTCCTATATTTCCCATAGAGCCACCGACCGAGGACTGGAACATCTGAGCTCCTCCCGCGATTTTGGCAACTATGTTTTCCGGCTTTGCGCCCATGCGCCTGAGCTGCATGAACATATCGAGGATTGCGGTATCTGCAAACTTCATCCTGTTTATTTCGCCGAAGTCTTTGAACTCCTTCGAATAAGGCAGCATGATATGCGATAATCCCCCGATTTTGGTTTCCTTGTCCCAAAGGCAGGTCCCTACGCAGGAACCCAGCGCAAATGTAACAAAAACCGCATCCGGACTGGTAGATGTCTTAAAATCGGAAATTCCGACTGTTAACATTCCGCTCATAGTTCAATACCTAATTTTTTCATGATGATATCAATAGTCTCGCTTCCCGCAAATAAAGACATACTACTATTGATATCCTTTCCTACCCCTTTAAAGCTTTCCTCAATGAACAGTACTGTATCACTGAGTGCTCCAAATTCTGCGATAGGAATACTGAGGATTGCACCTACCATATCGGTCGAAAGGTACGGTACCGAAATGTTTAATGCCAGTCCTGTCAGGGTCGCTATTGAATTAATGTATGCAGCACCCATAATGTTTCCTATTTCGGAAAGCACGGACGGCTTCATCTCTTCAAACTCAGGGGAACCCGGTTCGTACATACCTCCGGTAAGCATCGTTACTATATCATCAGCAGACTCAATGTCTATGATGAAAAGCAACATTCCTTTAATGCCCTCGGATTCCTCGACTCCTTCAAGTCCTTCAAAGCTGAGGAGAACGCCTGCCACCAGATTCTCCGCTCCTCCGAAAGATTGTACTGCATCGTCAAAGGATGTAATTCGTACGACAGGCACTGCCATATCAATTGTTTGGTTGAGCATTGTTGAAAGCGAAGTGGCCGCATTTCCTGCTCCGATGTTACCCAATTCACGAAGTACATCGATTTCAATATCAGTGTAAGCTTCTTTACTACTCATTTAATCACCTCTCTGTCAGTTTTTTACTACTTGTGTCTTGGTGATCCCTTAACCCTGACACATGCTCTGGTCAAGGCAGACAAAAGATCCGTTTCGTATTGTTTTCGATACAAATCAAGCTGCATCCGCTGTTTGTCCTCATCCGTCGTTACATATTTCTGAGGCAAGTAATTCAGGGTGAGTGCCAGCACGTCAGCTTGACATAACTTACAAGTACAAACGTTTAATTTACTCATCACTTCATCCATTTTTTCATAAGCCAGCACCTCGGCTAAATTGATTATATCGAGGTCATGACTTCTGGCGACGGGCGGTGGCGCCCTGTGAAGTCCCATATCAAGCGGCTCGCATTCCTCAGGGGGCTTGCTTGCCGTAACAGGCTCGTCAGACTCGACAGATTCTGTAAGCTGTCCTCTGCCCAGCTCCAATTCTTCCAGGAGCTCCTCTTTAAGCTCCTCTTTAAGCTGCTCCTTCAGCTCCTGCCTCATATCGGTACTGCCCGCAGGATTCGCAGGCACCGTAGGGACGGGATCCGGCGCAAACTCTCTTTCAGGCTCTTCCGGCTCTGCTGCTTCGGCCGTAGCTGCTTCTTCCAAAAGTTCTTCCTCGTGAAGCGCTTCTTCAGGCACTGCATCTACTTCCGGCTCGGCTGTATGCGGTTCTTCTCTTTCGCCGCTTTTTGTAATAAGCCTCAAAACCTGAGCTGTTTTACTACTTTTTCTTGGCATTGACCTTCATCCCCTTCTGAGATAATATCTCATCCACCAGCGCTCTGTAATCCTTTGTCGCATTCGACTTTGGTGAATATTCGTAGACGCTGATTCCATGTGCCGGAGCTTCGGCCACTGCAACTGAATTTCTGATCTTCGTACGGAATACTTTCGTATTCATCTCTATTCCGACCTGTTTCGCCATATCTTCAACTTCTCTGGTCAGGACTCGCCTTCCGTCGTATTTGTTGAGGAGTATACCGAGCACCTCCATATTCGGATTGTAAACGCTCTTTACCAGATTCGCCGTCTCGGTCAGCTGAGCTATACCCATCAGCGAAAGAATCTCCGGTATCATAGGTACAATCAGATAATCCGTTGCCACATAAGCGTTTACGGTCAGCACATTAAGTGCCGGAGGTGTATCTATAATTATGTAGTCATAGCTGTCCCTGATGGTAGCTATGCCCTTTTTCAGAAGGAATTCTCTTCCGAAATTGCTGAACTCCTGCTCCGCAGAGGATAAAAGGATATTTGCCGGTATTACATCCACTCCATTTTTGTGAACAACCACCTTGTGAATATTTGCCGTACCCTTCATCAGCTCGTAAACCGTAAGAGCATTCTCGGTATCTATACCTAAACAAAATCCAAGATTACCCTGCGGGTCCATGTCAATTGCGAGGACCTTGTAGCCCTTTTCAGCAATTCCGCTTACCAGTGCGCTGGCGGTCGATGTTTTGCCAACTCCACCTTTTTGATTTGTAATAGCTATAATTTTGGCCATTTGCCGTTACTTCCTTTTAGTCTATGTTTAGTAATAACCGCGGCTCTTCGCTTTCATTTTTTCTTCTTCTGCCTGACGATTAAGCATCTCGAGCTTGAATACATGCTCGCAGAGCATACGGTTCTTTAATTCATCATTACACAGGAACCTGCAACCGTAAGAGTATTTATACTTCTGATCGTAAGTCTGCTTCAGACGTGTCTTTCTGAGAACCTCTGCCTCGATGAGAAAATCCTGGCGGATGTAGCACATCTGTATTAAAAGCTTTTGATGCTTGAAATACGGGCGGTTACTCATAAAGCCCACACCGCTCATACTGAGGTTTAAAAGCTGAATCTCGTCCTCGGTGTTCATATGATGCGTACGGGATTTACCTGTGCTACGCACCTCGAGAACCATCTCGACCGCATCTGTCGGAACCTTCAGGCTGCTGCGTCTGTCTTCCTTTGATGATGCGCCGAGGATTTCGAGATTTACCTGCTGATTAGTGGACAAAGTGACATTTGCCTTGAAAGGTACTATGCCGTCGGTCATATAGGCTATGCCGTCGACCTCCAGCTGGTGCGGGATGAGCTTGAAGCCGTTACCCTTCAGTATCATGCGGCCCGCATCAATAACAATCTCGGACGCAGAAACTATAACCTTGCCACTTGGCCCCAATAATTCAATTTTCTTGAAACCATCTCTTCCTAGTACCATTTTATCTACCTACACACAAAATTTGATTATTACAAGTTAGCATTTATTATTTCTCCCTCTTCCCAATAAATCCTGCAATGGTCGAGGGACTCAGTATTAAACTGGTATCTCTGCTCTCCAAAATAAATTCGCGTTCCATAGAACATCTTTCCCTTGCATACGATGCCGCCATGGTATTCATAAGACCATTTATCCTTTAATTCCTGAATCTTTTTGCTGGTCTCATCTATTTTGTCCAAAAGCATGTTTACCTGTGTATCAATCTGCTTTATCTGCTGTGCAACAGGGGAATCCTCTTCAAGCATAGGCTGGAAAATCTTCCTGCGTGCGCTCTTCAGCTTTTCAACATTCTTTAACGCTGTTTCCTTTTCAACGTTCAGAGATGTTATCTCATCCTGAATGCCTGTTTCAATACCGATAATCTTTATGTTGGTAATGCGTTCGTTTTCATTTCCGAGAGTTTTTACTACGAGGTTGCCCTTTACATTTACAGTACCTCCTACAAGTACTCCCTTGCCTGCGTTTGATATGTCGATATCGCCTTCGCAAGTTACGTCCGACTCAATTATGGACTCTGCCAGAATATCACCGCCAACATCAACCTTTGCATGCTCGATATACGGGCTTCTCAGGTCTCCGCCAACCTTTATATGTGAACCGTCGCCACCGTTAACGCCCTTTACAATCTGGACATCTCCGCCGGCTTCAATCTGACAACTTTCAACCACTCCCTTTACAATGATGCTCCCGCCTGCGGTTACCGCAAAGCCTTCGGATACATCGCCTTCTATGATAACATCACCGCTGAAATTGATATTTCCCGTATTGTTATCTACATTTCCCGCAATATGAATTACATCATTTATATTTACAGTATCACCTACATAATTTACTATACCGTCGCAAGCCGAATAGAGCATTGTGCCGTCTTCATTAAGCTCTGTATTCTTGCCTGCCGGTGATTTTGCCTCTTTGCCGTCTCTGCCCGGCAGTTCTCTGCCAAAGAGATCCTTGCCGTCTGCGCCTGTTTCGGGGAAATGGATATATGCCAGCATCTGGCCTTTTGTTACCATCTGGAAGTAATCAAGGTTCTTGAAATCTACATCTTCGTCTTCATTTACTTCCGGCTTGTATTCACTGTCCTTTACAACATAGTAATCTACGAAACCATCCTTGCCTTCCTTTGCCGGTTCTCCCTCTCCCACCTGAATCTTTATATTGTAAATCGGGCGGGCGATTAATTTCTCAATCAGATCCTCCTTTACACCGAATACGACGCCTGCAGCCTCTATAGCTTCCATTACAAGTTCCTTTGTCGGTGTAAATTCCTGACCCTTTGGCGGCTTGATGAACTTAACAAACAGCTTCATACTGTCCTGGCTGGTTTCAACCTCAATAAAGTCCATCGGGTTAAGCTGTTCTACTTCCTGAGCCTCCGCTTGCTCCCTTGGAAGATTGTTCTCACTCATGGTCTTCTCCTATTGTTCTATTCATAACTATACTCTATAACTGCTTATAATCAAAACGCTTTTAGCGCATCTGATTCATTGTCTGTGCGAGCTCGTCCGCAACACCGACTACTCTCGAATTAAACTGGAATGCTCTCTGCGCTTCAATCATCTTTACCATCTCATCGGCAAGATTGATGTTTGAATTCTCCAGATATCCTTCGAGTATCTCCGGAACCTCAGGCGGCTCTCCGCCATCCTCCGGATCGTAATCGATATCCTCGGCAATGAATGCCTCGGCCTCGCCGCTTACCTCGGTCTCCTTGAACAGGTTATCTCCGACATGTTCAAGTCCGAAATTGTTTGCAAAACGGTAAATACCTATCTGATCCTTTAGGGAGAACAGCTGGCCTTCATCAACCTCTTCCATTCTCTCTGTGATGTTAATGCGTTCACCCTCCGAATCGAGGACATAATGCCCCATCGGTGTAATCAGGTATTTTGCTTCTTCATCAGCCAGAACATGGTACTGGAAATTACCATTTCTCGTATAATAAATCTCGCCTGTCGCGTCATTTTCAACCGCAAAGAAACCGTCGCCGTTTATGTAGAAATCTGTCAGGCTGTCCGTTCTGCTCGGCTGTCCCTGCGAAAAGTCGGTTGCGATATCAACCGGCCTTACGCCGTGACCCGTGCTGATCGGAGGTAGCGCACCGTTTACATTTCTGTAAACAAGCGATGAAAACTGCTGGTTCTGAGTCTTGAACCCTGTAGTTCCCACATTGGCAATGTTGTTCGCAACAACATTCAGTTTCTGCTGCTGGCTCTTCAGACCCGAGGCTCCTGAAAAAAATCCTCTAATCATAACGATATGCCTCCTTAGAGCTTACCTATCTGGTTAGCTGACAATTCATTGATGGAATCATAAATCCTCAGTACCTCCGCGCACGACTGGAAATTGCGCTGGCTCTTTATCATCTGAGTCAGCTGATCAGTCATATCCACATTGGATCTTTCAAGTGCGCCCTGGACAACCTGATATGTACCCTCTTCCATCTGAGTGAAATCCTGCTGATTCTGTCCGGTTGAGTAAGTCTCCTCACCCACCTTGAAAAGCTCGATGCCTTCGTTTGGATAAACCATAGCAAGCATGTCGATGCTTTCACCGTTTTCAAAAATCTCACCGTTTCCGGCAATTTTGAAATTGGCTCCGGAAAGCTGAATGCGCTCAAGGACGTCGCTAAGTACATAGCCCACATCCTTTAACATCAGATTGCCTTCCGCATCAAGCTCAAACTGTCCGTTTCTGGTCAGAACCACATTCCCGTTAGGCTCTTCGATTGCAAAGAAGCCGTCGCCGTTGATTGCCACGTCGAGCTCTCTGCCTGTCTCGGAAATACGACCCTGGGAGAAGTCTGTAGTCTCGTCGATATTTACGGTCATAAATGCGCCTGTACCGATTCTCTCTCTGAGTCTGTGCTGGTTCAAATTGGACATGCGAAGCCCTATATACTCGTCAAAGCTGGTCGAAATGTTTTCCTGCGCTTTGAAGCCCGTCGTGGTGGCATTCGCGATATTGTTTCCGATTGTATTAAGATGTTCCTGCTGGGTGAATATTCCCGCAGCTACGCTGTAAAAACCTCTCATTACAATTATCCTTTCTGGTAATTCGTCATTCGGTTCTTGAGTTTAATTATTGCTGCCGAATGAATCTGTGAAACTCTGGATTCTGTGATACCCAGCACCTGGGCAATTTCTTTGAGTTTTAAGTTTTCATAGTAGTACAGGCTTACTACCAGTCGCTCCTTCTCGCCGAGGGCATCAATCGCCGCAGCCAGCTGATCCTGAAGCTCTTGCTGCATCATAACCGATTCAGGAGTCTCGCTCTCTCCGGAATTAGCGTAGAGAGGGGTTGCTGCCTGCATCTTTTCGTTGATAACCTCTTCGTAGGAGAGCACCATGGAGCTCTGACGCTGCTCGAGAATCTTTTCAAGCCCTGCAACGGTTATGCCCATGCCGGCTGCCATCTCTTCCTTCGTCGGCTCTCTGCCGTACTCTGCATAAAGAGCGGAGTAAATCTCGTCGACCTCCTTTGACAGACTGCGCTGATTGCGCGGTACCCAGTCCTGCTTTCGCATCAGGTCGATGATTGCGCCTCTGATCTTTACCGTGGCAAAGGTTTCAAACTTGTTGCCCATGTACGGATCATACTTTTCGACTGCATCAATCAGCGCAATAATGCCCTGATTAATCATGTCGTCAACCTGTGCATAACTGCTGGAGCTGCTGCGGAATCTCATTACAATCTTCTTTACCAGATCCATGTACTCCAGCACTATGTCGTTGCGCGATTTCTCATCTCTGTTTTCCAGATATGGTTGCCACTGCTTTATGTACTTTTCGTATTCCGGTCCGGGAGTGTTCATACTTTCCTCCTGCTATGCTGCTATGCTGTTACCTCTAAGCCGGCTCCTGCGGTTCCAGACTGATGGAACCGATTGCCTGTATCTGAATGTCTGTGTCTATCTCGTTGAATGAAAGCACCGTGAGCTGTGGATGGAACTGGTCTATCAGCCGCTTGAAATACAGTCTCACTATCGGAGAAGCCAGTACTATAGGCTGAATGAAAAGCTCTTTTACCTTTTCCACCTGCACCGTAACCGATTCCATTATTCTCTGAACCACTGCCGGGTCCAGTGTCAGGTAGGTTCCGTGCTCGTTCTTCTTCACAGAGTTCAGAATAGCGTTTTCGATATTCTGATCGAGCGTGATGACCTTTATGCTGCTGCCGTCCGCGTACTTTCTGGTGATTGTCCTCTTCAGGCGCTGTCTCACGTATTCGGTAAGCATATCCGTATCCTTTATCATCGTGCCGTGATCGCCGATGCATTCGAGTATGCTTTCCATGTCTCTGATTGGAATGCCTTCTTTCAGTAAGTTGTTTAATATCTTTTGCAGCTCTGCCACCGAAACGATATTCGGTACAACATCCGCTACTATTGAAGGATTGAACTTCTTTACGTTTTCAAGCAGAACATTTATGTCCTGTCTGGATACGAGCTCGTGGATATGAGTCTTTATAACCTCCGTCAGGTGTGTGACCATGACGGAAAGAGCATCTATGACCGTGTATCCGTAAACCTCTGCGAGCTCTCTTTCACTTTCGTGTATCCATTTGCCCGGAATTTTAAAGGCCGGCTCAATTGTGTCTATGCCTTCGATTTTTCCGGAAGCGTTACCGGGGTCGAGCGCCAGATAATAATCTACGAGGACTTCTCCCCTGGCTACTTCTTCACCCTTTATCTTTATCAGATACTGGTTCGGATTGATTAGGCCGTTATCACGAAGTCTTACCGTCGGGATAACCACGCCCATATCTATCGCAAACTGCTTTCTGAAAATTACTATTCTGTCTATGAAGCTGCCGCCGCTTGCCTCGTCTACGAGCGGGAGCAGTGAATAACCGAACTCCATCTCGATGGCTTCGACGCCCAGCAGGTTGTAGACATTGTCTATGTTGCGGTAATAATCCGTGTCCGAAACAGGTGCTTCCTCGCCTGACGGTGCAGGGCCTTCCGCAGTTTCCGTTTCCGCCTTGAGCTTTTTGTCATTCCTCAGCAGCATTACTCCGAGCGCTATCAGGAAAACCGCAAGCACAATAATCTGCACCTTAGGCATGCCCGGAATCATACCGATACAAAGTATGGTCGCTCCGGCCATTATCAGTACTGTCGGCTGAGACAGAAACTGTTTCTTTACATCTTCGTTCAGGTTGCCTTCGGCTGCGGCACGGGTTACTATCATACCTGTTGCCGTGGAAATCATCAGAGCCGGTATCTGTGATACCAGGCCGTCACCTACAGTTGCAATTGAGTAGATGTTCAGCACCTGAGTAAATTCCATCCCGCCTTGGACAATACCGATGACAGTGCCTGCTATCAGGTTTACCATGGCTATTACAATACTCGCCACGTTATCTCCCTTTACAAGCTTTGTAGCACCATCCATAGCGCCAAAGAAGTCAGCTTCTCTTTGTATCTTTTCACGTCTTGTTCTCGCAGTAGCTTCATCAATGAGTCCGGACGACAAATCCGCGTCGATAGCCATTTGCTTTCCCGGCATCGCGTCCAGTGTGAATCTCGCCGTTACCTCTGCTATACGTTCCGTACCCTTTGTAATAACCAGGAACTGAACGATGAAGATAATGATAAATACGATGAAACCTACGATAGCGTTACCCTGAAGTACGAATGTACCAAAGGTTTCGATAACCTTTCCGGCATTGCCTCCCTCACCGAGGATTTTCCTGGTTGATGAGATATTCAGCGCTATTCTCAGTATCGTCGTTATGAGTAGCAGTGACGGGAAAATTGAGAAATCCAGAGGTCCCTTGATGTACATGGTTGTAATCAGGATGACCAGTGACACTGATATACTCACTATAAACATGAAATCCAGCAGGAAGGTCGGCAGCGGGATAATGATGAATGCAACTATGATTACTACGAATACCGCTACGATATTCTGGGTTATTTTTTGCATCCTTAACTAACCGCTTTCCTTTTTGCTATTTCCCTAAGGTCAATGCCTTTATACTGCATCAACCATACGAACACTTCTACTACCGGCTTGTACAGCTCCGGCGGAATAGGCATCCCCGGATCCAAGCCCTTCTCATAGTACAGAGTGTGTGCCAGAGGTCTGTTTTCGTACATGGGAATGTCGTACTTTTCAGCCTCGGCAATAATTCTTTCAGCCAATTTATCTGCACCCTTTGCAACAACCACAGGGGCTGTCATGCTGTCCTCATCGTATTTCAGCGCTACCGCAAAATGCGTCGGGTTTCGCACGATTACATCCGCCGTAGGAATTGCCTGAATCATACGGTTCATTGACATCTTGCGGGCGATTTCACGCTGCTTGCCCTTTACCTGAGGGTCTCCTTCAGTCTGTTTGTATTCTTCCTTGACTTCCTGCTTTGTCATTCGCATACGCCTCTCATAATCGAAACGTTCGTAAACGTAGTCAAGTATCGCTACGGCGAGGAACATCAAACAGATTTTGTAGACCATGCTCATCATGGCGCTTAGCATATATGATGTGGACTCTGCGGCCTCGGTATTTAACATATCCGGTGCCACCAGGAGCACATCCGAAACAGCCGAGTAAATAACCACTCCGATAACAACTACCTTTATGATTGATTTGACCAGCTGTACTGCTGAACGAATTGAAACAATTCTCTTAAATCCCTCTATAGGGTTGAATTTGCTTAATTTCGGTTTCAGTCTCTCCATCGAGAAATTGAATTTTGTCTGCGCACCGTTTGCAATTATCGCCACCAGTGCTACCGCAATCATCAGCGGAAATACACAGATCAAAAGATTTACTATCAAATCTCTGAATATGACTGAAAATCCTGTCACTGAAATGTCATCCATGGTGCCTATCCTTGCAATCGAGGACTTGTAAAAGTTCGCGATTCTGTTTGCGTCAAAGCCGCAAAGCTTTGAAAGCAGGATGAATGCCACCAGCACGGTTACTACGCTCGTAGCATCCTTGCTTTGGAAAACATTACCTTTTTTACGCTCGTCCCTTTTCTTTTTGGGAGTCGCCTTTTCGGTTCTGTTCGATTCTGCCAAGGCTCATTCCCTTTCCTAGAGCATCAAATAGTTCAGTGACTCTGTCATCCTCTCAAACATGATGGTGTTCAGCTTTGTCATGAATATTCCCAGTGCAGGGATAATCGTTATCAAAAGTATCAGTCCCACCAGCATCTTGAGGTGAATGTTTACAACGAAAACGTTGATATTAGGTACCATCTTCATCATCATGCCGACCGCAACTTCAGTAAAGATCTCCAAAACTATGAATGGGATCGTCAGCTGAAAAGCATATATCAGCATGAGCCCGAACATCTGAATGGCATATATCCCGACCTCACGGTTTATGCCCACCATACCTACCGGAATCACATCATAGGTTTTAACTACGAGTGCTGCCAGGTTTGCGTGGCTGTTCGTGACAAAGAACAGTAATGTGTACATTATTGTCATCAGGTTTCCTGTTATTGAAATCTGCGCATTTGTAGATGCATCATACAGTGTGGCCATCGAATAGCCCGCCTGCATGTCGATTACATAACCGGCAAGTGTCAGGATTGCAAGGAATGCTCTCATTATATATCCGAGAGTAAAGCCTATCGCAAACTCCTTTGCCATGCTGAGGACAAACTCCAATGTGGTTAAATCTTCCACATTAATTCCCGAGTTTTGCATCAACGCAGTGATATATACGCCGAGTACTACGGCCATCCCTACCTTGATGACATTCGGCACCGTTGTTCTGCCGAAAATCGGATTGAAAAATATACAGCCCGAAGTTCGGCACGTTGCCATCAGGAAAATAATTATTGTATTGAAATCAAATGCCACCGTATCACCGACCCATCCCGTTATCCGAATTTGACGATGATATCAAAAATGTATTCGGTGAAATCCACCATTGTCTGGAGCATCCACGTGCCGCCGAAAATCAGCACGATTGCTACTATAACAACCTTTGGCACGAATGTGAGTGTCTGCTCGTTAATTGAAGTGGCAGCCTGCAAAACCGAAATAATCAGTCCGACTACTATCGAAAGAATCAGAATCGGGCCTGCAAGTTTGAATCCGCATACGACCGAAGCTCTCATGATTTCTGCTAAATCGCCTGTACTCATGCACTACCTCCGTCAATGATATGTTTGGACCAGAGTCTCCACCAGGAGTCCCCATCCGTCCACAACTATGAAAAGCATTAACTTGAAAGGAAGCGAAATCATTGTAGGCGGGAGCATGATCATACCCATCGACATCGTGACGCTGGCGACAACCAGGTCAATCAGCACGAACGGTATGTATATCAGAAAGCCCGCTACGAAAGCTCTTTTCAGTTCGCTTGTGATAAATGCCGGAACCACCACATGCATAGGAAGCTGTGTTCCCGAAAGCTGTGCAACGCTCTCGTCATGATTAAGCCCCACAAACAAATCCACATCTTCGGTCGTGCACTGCTTTAACATAAACTCCTTCAGCGGCTCGCACGACGCCTCGATAAAGTCCGTCGTTTCGAGCAGCCCCTGATCGTATGGTACAAAGGCGTTTTCGTATATGTCCGCAAAAGTCGGTTGCATGATAAACAGCGTGATGAACAGTGCCAGTCCCACAAGCACCTGATTTGGAGGTGCCTGCTGAGTTCCGAGGGCATTCCTCAGGAACGAAAGGACGATTACTATTCTTCCGAAGCAAGTGCACATCAGCAGTAAAAACGGTGAAACCGCTATAATTGTAAGCAGCACAATGATTCTGACAGTGTCAGAACCTTCGCCGTTTATTACCACATCTATGGAGCTGGCTGCGAAAACCTTTGCGGTAGCAAGCTGCAATATTGTGAATGTCATCAGCAACACTTCAAAGAGGCGTAATATTAGTCTTTTTTTGTTATTGCTTTTCAATGCTTTCGTCATTTTCGCCTGTTTCCTTGTGAAGTAGTGTTTTGAATGCATTCTTCAGATTCAGATCTGAAATTTGAGGGAGCTCCTGAACGGGAGCGGGCTCGATTTTATCTTCAAGCTTGTCGATTTTTGTAATATTTTGCTCCGTTATACCGAGCAAATATTGTTCCCCCTGCAGCTCCACCACGGCAATGGAAGAGCCCTTGCCTATCGGAATGCGGTCAACCACCTTTATGTTCTTGCCGGTTCCGAAATATGTGCCCATCTTTTTCGCATATATCCTGGTCAGGTAATACGCCATGAAAAGCACTATAACGACACATACTATGGCAAACAGGATGTGTAATATCGCTTTGATCATTCGCCCTATCCTAAAATGTTCTTTACAGTCTGTACAAGTCTGTCAGGCTTGAATGGCTTTACGATGAAATCCAGCGCTCCGAGTTTGATAGCTTCGACTACCATTGCTTCCTGGCCCATTGCTGAACACATAACAACCTTTGCACTTGGGTTTGCGCTCTTGATTGCGCCAAGTGTCTGAATGCCGTCCATAATAGGCATAGTGATGTCGAGGAGTACCAGATCGGGTGCATTCTCGTTGAAGGCCTTTACAGCTTCTTCGCCGTTTGCTGCCTCGATAAAGTCGGTATAGCCGGCCTTTTTAAGGTTGTCCTTTACCATCATTCGCATAAATGCTGCATCGTCTACGATTAAAATCTTGCTCATATTCTTTTCTCCTTGTCGTAAAACAAACTCTTAAGCTAGTCCTTCGCCGTCACGCTTTACAATTTCGGTGACGCGAACGCTGTAATTATCATCAACAACCACTACATCGCCTTTGGCGATTAATCTGCCGTTAGCCAGAATGTCAACCTGGTCTCCGGCTTGTCTGTCCAGTTCAACGATGTTGCCCTGACACAGATCTACAATATCTTTAATCTTTTTCTTTGTGGTACCGAGCTCAACAGTAATCTGAATAGGTACTGACATTACCAACTCCAGGTTGTTACTGTCAGTAAGGTCCAAACCTATTGCCTCACCCAGCTGCTTGTAAGTATACGGTGCTGCGTTTACTGCCTGTGCAGGCATCGGCTGCGGCGCATACATCGGCTGAGGTGCCGGCATAGGCTGCTGGTACATAGGCTGCTGATACATCGGCTGCTGCGGTGCTGCCATAGGCTGCTGGTACATCATCGGATCCGGCTGAGGCGGCATTGGTTGAGCTGCCATCTGCGGAGCCGGTGCCGGCTGAACCGGCTGAATAACCTGCGGCTGAGGCTGCGGTTGCGGCTGAGGCTGTGGCGCTGCTGCAGCAGGTGCTTCCGCCTGCATTGGTGGTGGCGACATTCCTGCCGTATCCGGTATAGGAGCCGACATAGCCGCTGCGGCCATATCTTCTATGCTTCCCGCTACCACTCCCGACATTTCCGGGCCTGTAGGTGCCGGAGCGTCTTCAGGTGCAATTTCTCCGATATCTCCGCCCATTGTCGTATTGACTATTTCGCGGACCAGACTAGGTTCCATCGCACTGATGAACTCACTTTCCACAAGTCCTTCTATGTTAAGATCAAATTTGATGCTTACTACATCGTCGCCCTTTAATGCGAAGAGTTCTTTAACATCTTCAGTTTTCGCGTCGATTATCTCCGGTGGAGAAATGTTGATAGGCTTTCCGAGGAACTGCGCAAGCGCGCTTGCGGACGAACCCATCATCTGATTCATTATTTCGCAAATTGCCGAATTGGCAATCTCGTCAAACTCGATTTCATCCGCATTTTCCATTCCGAGGAGATGGGATAATATCTTTTTAAGGTCTTCCTGCTTCAGGAGAAGCACATTGACGCCATCAATACCTTCGACATACTTTATGCTGACGCCCATTACAGGTTCGAGGTGCGCGAAATCGAATTCCGATACCGGAACTACCTCAATCCTCGGCGTTGTAATGTTTACCTTGGTATCCAGAACCGTGGACATTGCCGTGGCACCTGATCCCATGCTGATATTCATGACTTCGCCAATGACGTCTTTTTCCATATCGGTGAGCATGTTAGCTGTTACTTCACTCATATCGCGTGATCACTTCCTCTCCTGATTTTCTCTTTGATTTCTATGGACTTTTTTCTGTTGTAGACTCCAAGCTCGCCCTTAAACCATACAGTATTCTCTACAGCAATATCCACATAGGAATCCTCAGGTTTGTTTAACATGATTATATCACCGACCTGCAATTCAACAATGTCCTTTGACATCACCGTGGCTTCGCCCAGTATACCTTTAATCACAAGATCGCTTTCATTAATCTGTGAAATTATACGCTCTTTACGTAATTCTTCACTGTGCTGGTCTCCCCTGATTTCTCTGCGCTTTGACATCGCCTCACGTTTCTTGAACATGATGTTTAATGTACTTGCCGGGACACACAGCGTCAGCTTGCCTTGCGTATCGTTTATTGTCACCATCATTACGACGATAACTACGTTTTCATCGGCACTGATGCCCTGAAGTATACGGGAGTTTGTTTCCATCTTTACGAGTTTAGGATTAATCTCGAGATGGTCTGCCCAAACATTCTTCATCAGTCCTACCATACCCTTGAAGAGGTGTTCGAGAATCGAAAGCTCGATTTCGGTAAACTCTCTGTCATTTTCCAGAGGTTTACCCTCGCCTCCAAGGAATCTGTCTATGCAGCAAAAGCCTATGTCCTTGGACATTTCCATAATGATGAGGTCGCCTGTCGCGATATTGTCCTCATCCTTTACATCGAAATCCAAGAGGCCGCACAGCACACTGTCCGGTAGAGCGTTGTTGTACTCGTAGTACTGCTGCTCCTCGACTTCAACAATCTCGACAGCCGTGTACGACTGCAGGTTCGCTGTAATGTGTGATGATACGATTCTGCAATAGTTCTCGTAAATGGTGTACAGCAGCTTGAGTTGTTCTCTGGTGAATATCTTTGGGCTTCTAAAGTCATATTCCTTGACTTTTTTGGCGGTCTTCGGGTCGACAGCGTTTTGTGCCTCCCCGCCGGGGGCCGCAGCTTCTTCTCCGCCTCCGGATTCTTCATCCGAGTTTAACAAGCTGTTCAAGAGCATATCAATTTGGCTTTGGGATAATATTTCAGCCATTAATTCTGCCTCCTTGCGCTAAGCTATTCTATGCTACTCCATTGCGTCTATCTGGTCGTATATCGTCCTGAGTTCATCCTGAATGATATCTACCTTTGACACTAATATCTCAACTCTTCTGTTCTTAGCTCTGTTCTCTTCGGTATCGTTGCTTGCAACCGGCCTGTACCTGCCATAGCCTACAGCCATGAGCTTGGCTCTGTCCGTGATGTAATACTCTTCAAAATACTTGAGAACCGTGTTGGCACGCTCCGACGAAAGGTCTCGGTCGTTAACCGAGTTATCTCCCGGAGCAGATTCTGCCGTATGTCCGTCTATTCGAATCACTTTTACGTTTTCTTCAACCATGTGGATGGCAGGTCCCACGGTATCGAGTATGTCCTTGCCTCCCGGCAGTAGTACCGCCTTGTTCGGCTGGAAGAAAAGCGTCGAAGTGAATCTGATATAAACCATGTCTCTGCCCTTGGCAACCTGAATCTCGTCCTGAAGCTGGTTTTCCTGAACATATTGCTGCAGATACTCATACAGGTCTGAGATATCTTCAATCTCCTCAACCTGCTGCTGTTGCTGCTGCGACTGGGATTGCTGGCTTTCCGAAACCTCCGGGTTTTGGTCGCCCTGCTGTCCCTGCTCCGCCTCCGTGAGGTCCGGATCCATATATTCGCCGTTCTCCATAGCTTCTTCCATGGCCAGCTGTTCCAGAGTATCCTTGTCGGCGGTGAACGCCTTTACCAAAAGTCTGTACTTCTGCTGGTCTATCGTTGACATGGAATAAAGCAGAACGAAGAAAACCAGAATCAGCGTAATCATATCGCCATAGGTACCCAGCCAAGCATCCTTGTTTACGCTTGATTTATTCTGCTTCTTTGCCATAGTTACTCTTCTTTCTTGGATGTGTCTTCATCCTTCTTTTCGCTGTTCTCAAGGAAGTTGAGCAGCTTTTCTTCGATGTACTTAGGGTTTTCACCTTCCTTGATGGAGATTACACCCTCGATAATCATCTCCTTGAAAAGCATTTCCTGAGACTGCGCATCTTCAAGCTTGTTTCCAAGCGGAGTGAAGATAACGTTAGCAAGTATGGAACCATAGAACGTTGTAATCAGAGCTACGGACATATCCTGACCGAGCTGGCCTGCGCCACCTTCAAGGTTCATGGATTTAAGCATGTTAATCAGACCTACCAGTGTACCGAGCATACCGAAGGATGGCCCGAGTGCCGCTCCCAGGTCGTAAAGCTTTTTCTCTTCGGCATCGCGAACAGCGATGTAGTCGAGCTTTTGTTGGAAACGTGCTTTTAACTTGTCCGGCTCTATAGCGTCTACGATAAAGAGAATACTCTCTTTAAGGAATTCGTCTTCAAAATTATTGGCCTTATCTTCGAGAGCCAGGAGGCCCTTTTTACGGGCCTCTCTGGAGAGCTCTACGATAATTTCAATATATTCGAGTGGGTCCCTTTTGTTCTTGATGAATATCATCTTGAGGTGTTTCGGAACCTTCTTTAGGATTCTAAAAGGCGTTGCTGCTATAATACAGGCAATACAGCCGACTACTACGATGAACAGAGACTGTACATCAAAGAAGTTTGCCATTCTGGCGAAATCTATTCCATCGCCGGCTACAATACCGAATAGTATAGCAAATGCCGCTAGTGCATATCCTGCTATATTTGTAATTTCCATAAAATGCTGCTCCTATTTTATCTGCCATAGATGCTGCGCTTGTAGGCAAGTATCTTTTGGAATACTTCACCGGAGCTTTCAGCAACCACATAAGTTTTGCCGTTCATGAGCTTTATCGTGGTATCGGGATTTTCCTCGATGGTTTCGATAATTTCACAGTTCAGGTAAAACTTTTTGCTTAACTTTTTGTCTAATTTTGTAAGTGTTATCATTTTAACCTTTTCCTATTCTAATAAATATGCCAATGATTATCTTACTAAATTAACCAGTTCTTCAAGAAGCGTATCGGATGTGGTGATAACTCTTGAGTTTGCCTGGAAGCCACGCTCTGCAAAGATCATTTCGGTAAACTCTGCTGCGAGGTCAACATTGGACATTTCGAGGGATGAAGCCTTGAGTGATCCTGTACCGTTGTTTCCCGGAACGGAGATTGTTGCTGCACCGGAGTTAGCGGAGATTGTGTAATAACCGCTGCCTGCTTCGAGCAGACCGTCCTGGTTTGTGAATGTTGCAAGTGCGAGCTGACCGATTGTGTAGATTGTACCGTCGCCTGAAGATACATTACCGAGCTTTGTGTTAACAAGTGACTGGAGGTCGAGCTTGTTGAACTTCTTTGTATCGAGGTCTAAAGTAATGTTTCCGAGAGTGATTGTGCTCTGTCCGGAAGTCCATGTTCCTTCTACCTTCTGCTCTTCACCGCCCTTGTTGTAAACGCTTGCTGTGATTGTTGCGTTCTTTGCCGTAACGGTACCGAGGCTCATGCCCTTTGCGAGGTTTGCTTCATAGTAGTCCTTTGGAACTGTGAATACTACGTTCTGAGTAACGCCCGAACCGGAGAACGGTGTAGGAACGCTTGCTGTGATTTCGTAGTTTGCTCCGTTTAATACGGATGTGCAGGTCACGTCTCTGATGTTGCCGGTTGCGTCTGTGTAAGTCAGCTTGTTGTCAGCCGGTGTGAACTTGAGCTCGCCGTTTAATGCTGTGGATGAACCGGACTCTACCTTCAGAGTTGCGCCTACTGAAGCGCCTGTGAAGCTTGCATCGAGACCGAGGTCTGTTGCTGTCTTGTTAACTGCTACGAGGTTGCCGCTTGCATCCTTTACGGACCAAACGCTTGTGCCTGCGCCGTCACCTGCAGCTGTGCAGGTTAATGTGTAGGTTCCCTTGTCGGAGCCTGTGATTGTGAACATTGCATCACTGAACTTTGCTGCGTTGCCTGTGCCTGCTGCTTCATAAGGAGCAGTGCCTGTAAGTGTGATGCCTGTATCGGAAGCGCCGATGATGTTTGCGCTCTTGTAGGTGAGGCCGTCTTCGCCGGCAGTCTGTACTGTTACAGGAATCTCAGCGCCTGTTGCTGTGTCGGTCGGCTTTACAAGTGCGCCGCCGCTTGTCTTAACTTCTGTGATGTTTACGGAACCGCTGTAGTTGGTACCTGCTGCGATTGAAGTGTTTGCTACCCAGCTGGTGCCGGAAGTAAGGTTCATCTGTGGTGCACCTTCCTGAATTGCAGTGATTGCGCCTGTGGAACCGATGGAAATCGAAGTGAGTTCCTTTAACTTTTCAGGTGCTACAGAGATTGCTTCGAGTGAAGATGTTGTTGTAGTGCCGTCTTCGCCGAGCTGTACAACGCCCTGATCGTTCATTGTGAGGCCCAGAGCCTTGTTACCGTTTCCGTCAACGAGGTTGCCCTGAACATCGAAATATAAATTACCCAGTCTTGTATAGAGTGTGTTACCGGAGGAGTCCTGTACAGGCAGGAAGCCGTCGCCGTTGATGTAAACGTCGAGCGATCTGTCTGTAGTTGCGGAACCGCCTCTTGTCATCAGTACGTCGATTGTTCCGAGAGATGCACCGTAACCGAGCTGGCTTGCATTGGTACCACCCTGAGTGGTGGTTGGTGCGGAAGCTCCTGCGTAATTCTGATAGAATACGTCAGAGAAGGTTACTCTGGATGATTTGAAACCGTAGGTGTTAACGTTGGAAACGTTGTTACCGATGGTGTCCATCTTTGTCTGGTGTACTGATAAACCGCTAACTGCTGAATACATGGATGCTAACATATTAAATTCTCCTTTCAATATGGCGCCGCTTTTGTGGAACCGTCTGTCGTTCGGGTTCCGTAGCTTCCTTGAAAGGTCCAGCTACATAAAGCGTCGGGATTCAATGTCCCTACTATATGAATAAGGCGCCGTCGATGTGGGTAAAAACATTCTCCTTCATTTCGTTTTTGTCCACAACTGTAATAACTGTTCTGTTTGGTGCATTTACTATAAATGCGGATTCGTTCATCACAACTAAAGCTTCTTTGATTCCCTTCTGGCTCGCTCTGCTGCAGGCCTCACCTAATTTTTCAACGTCTGCGGTTGTGAGGCTGATGTTTCTTTGCTGTGTCCTCAATGCTGCATGCTTTGAAAAAGATACTTCTTCGTTTCCGATGTATCTCTGATCGAGTAAATTCTTAAACTGACTGTCCTGTGGCTGATTGTTTGCATTTCCGGTAACCCCGGTAGTTGCCCCTGTGGTCTGTCCGATTCGCTCTGCCTGGCGTATCATCGCGTCCTGAGTAAAGTTGTATTTGTTGATTATCTGGTCAGACATCCTTTTCTACCCTGTTAATAATCCCTTTCCTACTCGCTGTCTTCTGCAATCCGCTGCGATGCGGCGCTCTGACCTGCAAGTATCTCAGCGTCCGTTGTTACTGCTGCCTGATTCTGCTGAGTCTGATCTGCTGCGGCCTGTGACTGTGTCTGTGCCTGCTCGCTTTCCTGATCGTTTCTCAGTACTTCTCTGACTGCGTCCGTAACAGCTTCTGCTACCGATGCGGCTTGGTTAGCCGTCTCACCGAGGCTCATTACACTGCTGAGATCGTATTGCTCGCCGTTCATGATAACCTTTGGTGAACCTTCATAGAAAGTAACTCCGCTGATTGTTCCGTTAATCGTTTTGATATTTCCTTCTCCGTCATCAACCGCGAGTGTTGCTTCCTTTCCAATCATCGACATGCTGTAGGTTGAAAGCGTCATCTGCTGGAGGTTTTCAAAACCGCTCGATACAGATTGTGCCATCTCGCTTACTGCCTGAATCATGGTGTACTGCGATAACTGATTGATGTACTCCGATGTGTCCATGGTACTTCCGATATCCTGATTTTTCATCTGCTCTACCATAAGCATCAGGAAGTCGTTCATATCAAGGTCATGCTTGCCCTTGGCTGTCGATGTTGTTGTCTGGGTCGTGCCGGTGGTCGTCTGTCCGACTCCGTACATGTAACTAGTGTCTAATGACATTTCACTTCTCCTTTCTGCGGTGGCTATGCAAGATAATCCATCATGCGCATCTGCTCTCTCAGCATACGAACCGTTTCATCCGCTTCGTCTGAAGCTTCCTGCTCGTTTGCGAAGGATCGATGTGCATTTTGGGAGTGGTTTGAACCATGATTTTCACGCTGTGCTCCTTCTTTGTTTACATCCACACCGCTGTTAAAATCGTAAGCGTTTGTGGCTGAAACCGGAGTATCCTGCCCGGCTGTCGCTGCGTTTTGAACCTGAACGCCGTCCACATTTATATTGGACATTCCCAGGGCCTTAACCAGTCCGTCAACCTGACTGAGGAGCATTCTGTGAGTTTCAGGATTCGCTGCTGCGATGCTGATTGTTACCTTTGCGCCTTCGCGTACCAGCTTTACGCTGATTTCGCCGAGGCCTTCAGGCTTAAGCTGCATCGTGAACTCTTCTTTTCCGGCGGATATCGCTTTTTCTACACCGTCTGCAACCTGCACATAAGCCGGTCTGCTTCGGTAAGCTTCTGCGCTTTCCTGCGGAGCGGAAGGCTCTGCTACCATCTCACTGCTCTGAAGTGCTTCATGTAGATGTTTGGCCGAAACATCTGCAAAATTCTGTTGCTGCTCGTCTGCTGTCTGTGTCTTTGCAGGGACCACTCTCTCCAAACCTTGCGCTTTTGCTGCCTTTATGGCTTCGCTCTTTACTTCGCCGGCTTCCGGTTTAACGGCAGCCTTTGTGATGTCTGCGATTTCGGTTTTTTCGAAAGTACCTGCCAAATCCGATTTTGGCTCAGGTATGGTAGGCCGGTCAGCTTTCACTTTTTCTTCACTTTTGAGAGTTGCAACTGTCTCAAGTGATTCAAGTGGTTCAGGCATTTCTGTGCTGCTTGCCTGAGGCTGCTGCGTTTCATGTGTACCTTGTACACTGCGCAATTTTTCTACCGTGTTTACCTGTGCTTCGCCTGTGGTAGTTTTTTCATTCTTCATTACTTCAAACTCTTTCGCAATAGGCTCTGCCTTTACTTCTTTCTGAGTTTGAGCTCTTTCGGTTTCCACCTCAAGCTTTACCGGTTCTGCCGATTTCATCGGCTGCGATGTCTGAACTTCCGTAACTGCCGTTTCTACCTCCGGAGCCGTGGCTACCATGCTTTCCTGCATCGGTTTGACGCTTTGTGAAAGCTGCGCCAGCTCTGCTGCCTGAAGGAAAGGTAATTCTTTCTGTTCATCATCGCTGTCTGTTTGTGCCGTCAGGATATCCGTACACTGCAAACCTTGCACCGCGGTTCCTATCGGAATCGGTATCTGCATCGGTATGCTTTCGTACAGCTTTGACGTGAGCAAACTGTTGGCATTGAACGCTTCAGAAACAGGAGATCCCGTATCTGTCATCATACCCATCAGCATCGATTGGAAATCCAAACCGCCGCTGCCGGATAGATTCAGGATACTGTCAGAGGTCTGAGCGTTCATACCTGATCCTGTACCAAGTACAGCAATCATGTTAGTGCTCATATCCATCCTTGCACCTCCTTTCCGTATTTAGTTTTTACTAGAATATAATAACCCTTTTAGTGCAACTATCGTGCAATAAATCGGGATATTAACTTAATAAATTTTCATTCCTCGCGAGATTGGCTTTCTCTGGCTGAAATGAACTCTTCAATCTCCCTTTCCGTAGCCTTTCTGTTTTCCTCCAGATAAGCTTTGTACTGGTTTTCCTTGAGGATTTCAAGAGAGCGATGTTCTTTCTTTGCATCCGCTATTCTGTCTATCTGCTTTTCACGCTCCATATTGAGCTCTATCAGTCTGCGCTCCGCTTTCTTTATATCTTCGCGCAGCTTGTCAATGTAGTTTTGATATGTCTGGCATTCCGTAGGCGATATCGATTCTGCGAGCTGCTCTGCAAAGCGCTCGCCCGCACTTCGAAGCTCTGTATTCAGTCTCCCGATTTCCAGTTCTACCTGATGCATCTCTGCCAGTATCATGGAAAGTCTTTGCATTTCGCTTTCGAGAATCTGATGTTTATATGTGAGCAGCTTTTCAAGATTGAATTTGAATTTCTTCATGCTTGTAAATTTGATATAATATTATCCTACTCAACAGCATTTTTCATCAGCTGCACAGTATCGTCATAGGCCACCTTTTCATCTGTCGCCTGACAGAGAAAAGCGTTGATATTCTTGATGCGCCCGAGCGCCTCATCGAGCTCCGGATTGCTGCCGCTCTTGTACGCGCCTATGCTGACCAGGTCGTAGTTTTCTTCGTAGGTCGCCATATAGTTTCTGAGGCGGTTTGCCGCAGCCTTTTGTTCGGGAGTCACGATGTCATTCATCAGTCGTGATACGCTGCCCAGTATATCAATTGCCGGATAATGGTTCCTTGAAGCAATTTTTCTGGAGAGAACTATATGTCCGTCTATGATACCTCTGACTGTATCCGATATGGGCTCGTTAACATCGTCACCCTCTACGAGAACGGTGTATATCCCTGTAATTGAACCTTTTTCAAAGTTTCCGGTTCGCTCGAGCAGCTTTGGCATCGAGCTGTAGATGCTCGGTGTGTAACCTCTTGCAACAGGCGGCTCGCCCGTCGCAAGTCCGATTTCACGCTGTGCCATCGCAAATCTCGTGAGCGAATCCATCATCAGCAGGACATCTTTGCCCTTGTCCTTGAAATATTCAGCTACCGTTGTCGCCGTTTGCGCGCATTTCATTCGCTGCAGCGCAGGCTGATCGGAAGTCGCCACAACCAGAACCGAACGTTCCATGCCTTCGGGACCGAGGTCTCTTTCGATGAACTCTCGAACTTCTCTGCCTCGCTCGCCTACAAGGGCTATGACATTCACATCCGCCTTTACGTTGCGTGCTACCATACCCATCAGGGTACTCTTTCCAACACCCGAGCCTGCAAATATTCCCATACGCTGCCCCTTGCCTATTGTGAGCAGGCCGTCTATCGGTCTGATTCCGAACTCGAGTATGTCATGTATTCTCGGTCTCGTCAGCGGGTTTGCCGCCTGAGACTGTATTTCGTATCTGGTGCTTGCTTCAATCTCGGGGCCACCGTCGAGCGGCTGTCCGAGAGCGTCTATTACTCTGCCTATCAGGTTGTCGCTGACACCCACCTTCAGGCATGTTCCCATTGATTCGACGAAGTTTCCGACTCCTATTCCGCCGGTTTCTTCAAACGGCATCAAAAGAACGCTGTTGTTTTTGAATCCAACTGCCTCGGCGTAGGTGAACTTTTTGAAGTCATCAGAGTATATCTTGCAAAGGTCGCCCATCTTGCAAACAGGACCGATGGATTCAATCATCATTCCGATGACTTTATCTATCTTTCCGAATGTTTTGCACGTTTCTGCCGTCTGTATCCTCTGAATATATCTGGAAAAGTCCATTAATCCTCCTCCGCCGGATTATCATAGTCTTCGGTTGCTTCATACAGCCTTTCCAGCTGACCGGAAACAGCCGCATCTATGAGGCCGTCCTCCGTTTCTACCTGGAAGGTTTCTTCGACTCCGTCACTCGGAACCACCACGAGCTTTATATTCGGAAGCAGTTCCTTTATGCGCTGGCGTGTCTTGCGATCCACCTTTGCATCCAGAGTCATATTGTAGTCTGAAAGTATCACCTTTACCGCAGTTTCATTCTCTTTGACTATGTCTTCGATCATTCTCGGAACGGCGTCCGGATCCACCTTTATCTGCTGTCGCATTACCTTTTTGGCTACTTCAAAAGCAAGCTTTAAGATTTCGCCCTCTTCCTCGCGGCAGGTCTGCATGCGTTCCATTTGCAGCATCTCAATAAAGTATGCAATCTCGTCCATGCTGTCCTTTGCCTTTTCGAGGACTGTGTTTTCGCCATCGGCAAGGCCTTTGTTGTAGCCCATATTGTAGCCGTTTCTCTCGGCTTCGTCGGTGATGTTTCTGCTCTTCATCTGAGCCTGAGCTATAATCGACGCCGCCTCGTCTTCGGCTTGTCTTCGTATGGCTTTGGCATCCTCGAGGGCCTCTTCGATCTTTGAATCGTAAATCTGCTCACTCGTATTTGCCTCTGCCTGCGCTTTCGCCTTTGCGAGCTCTGCTTCGAGCTCTGCGATTCTGGCGTTCATCAATTCCTCGCGCCGTACTCTGTCAGCATCGCTAACCTCGGCACCGGATTCTGCTGTTGCAGAGCGGGAATCATTCAGCGCTCTTTGTATATTTGATTGTCCCGGTACGACCACGACTGAGCGGGCCTTTACTATACTAGGCAATTACTTCGTCCTTTCCACCCTTCATGATGACGATTTCGCCCTCTTCCTCGAGACGTCTGATGATGCCTACGATCTTTTGCTGAGCTTCCTCAACGTCACGAACACGGAGATTGTGGAGGTATTCCATTTCACTCTTTACTGTGTCAGCCATACGCTGCGACATGTTCGCAAATATGACGGCTGCAACGTCTTTGTTGGAGCCCTTGAGTGCGACAGCCATATCTTTGGTCTCGACTTCCCTGATAAATCTCTGGATAGAGAAGGAATCGAGTACGATGATGTCTTCGAATACGAACATCCTCTTTCGAATTTCGTCTGTGAGCTTTGGATCCTTTCTCGACAGCTCGTCGAAAATGTACTTTTCCGAACCTCTGTCTACGGAATTCATTACCTCTGCAATGTAGTCGATACCGCCTACCTCCATCAGCTCTACCGAGATTACGGAGTCGAACTTTCTCTCGAGTATAATTTCTACCTGCTTGATTATTTCAGGAGAAGTTCTGTCCATCTTTGCGATACGCTCTACTACCTCTATTCGAATGTCCTTTGGCAGCTCCGAAATTACCTGTGCAGCCTGTTCTGCTCTGGCATATGACAAAATCAGAGCGATAGTCTGCGGATGCTCGTTTACTATCATGTTCATGATATTCTTTGCATCTGCTTTTCTGATAAATTCGAACGCCTTTGTTCTGATGCTCTTTGTTACACGTTCGAGCAGCTGGTTGCCCTGCTGCGGTCCGAACGCCTTTTCGAGTACGCTCTTTGCGTAGTTGATACCACCCTCGAGGTAAACCTTTTGGGCAACACAAAGACCGTAAAACTCCTTGACAACCATGTCCGAAACTTCCGGTGAAACCGATTCGAGTCTGGTTATCTCGTATGTGAGCTTTTCAACGTCTTCTTCAGGCAGGTTTCTGTAAATTGCGGCTGCAGCCTCATCGCCGAGTGCGATGATAATCTGAGCAGCCTTTTGCCTAGATGAAAGCTCTGCAACTTCTGAAAATCTGAGGCTTTTCCCGCTGAGGGATTTTGCCAAAGAATTTTCTTCAGTCTCTGCTGCTATAGGCGGTTCAGGATTTTCTCCCAGATCGAGAGCCGAAGGTTCTTCCTGGACTTCGCCTTTTTTGATTTTTTTCTTGGCCATAATTTACCTCTGACTAAAAACTAACTAAAACTCATCTTCACTACGCAGCCATGTCTTTATCATCTGGGCTGCAACTTCCGGATTCTCCATAGTGAACTCTCTGATTTCCGTAATAACTTCGTTTTCGATCTTTTCGATTCTGGAAACGGTTTCCTTCATGCCGCCAAGGCCCTCCTCGCCTTCGCCGGCTTCGCCAAAGCTTTCTGCCATGAGTCTTTCCTTTTCCATTCTCTCGGCTTCTGCAAGTGCTGCCTCTTCGAGCGCCTTCTTCTTTCTGCGCATTATCAGAATCAGGACTACCAGCGCAATTATCAGAAGCAGTGCGCCGCCGATTATCAGATAGAGCAGGTTTCCGAGTCCGCCTTCTTCGATTTCAGGCGCTGTAGGCTCTTCCTGGAAGAATCTGAAGCTCTGCACCGTTACGCTGTCTTCAGGAACGCCCGCTGCATAAGCAACCGTCTCTGTGAGGTTTTCTCTTTCACCCGGGTCAAAGCTCGGTTTGTCTATTACTACGCTGACCGATAAATCTTCGATATAAGCTCCGTTCTTTTCGAGGAGTGTCTTTACATAGCTGACATCGTATTTAATCTGGTCGCTTGTCGATTGCGATGATGTGTTGTTTTCTCCGTCAACAGTCGGATATGTAACTACATCGGCATTCGTCGATGTTGCCGGAACGCCGCCGTCGGTTCCTGTCGACTGGTACTGGTCTGTCGCATGCGTTTCTTCATAGGTTACGCCTGTGTTGTTTCCATTACCGAGAGGATCTGACGGATAGTAGGTCATGGTCTCCTCAACACGGTTATCCGTATTGATGTTTGCCGTTACGGCAACCTTGCAATGATCATCTCCATATATCTTAGTTACAATGCTTTCGACTTTCTTTTTGATGGCGCCTTCAACCTCGTAAGCAAGCTTTGTCCGTTTGGAATCAACGCCTACACCATCTCCGGCCAGCAGCTCGTTACCCATTCCGTCCGTAATGGAAACCTTGCTCGGCTGAAGTCCCGCCACAGCGGAGGAAACCAGGTTCCTGATACCCTCAACCTGGGTTTCGTCGAGCTCGTAGCCGCTTTTCATATGAACGACTACGCTGGCGCTCGGATCTGTCTTTTCCGTCAGGTAAAAGATGCTTTCTTCGGCCTGAGCGATTGTTACGATTGCCTGTTTTACGCCTTCGAGCGTCTGTATGGTGGCGCCCAGTCTTTCCTGCAGCTGCATGGTCTCATATTGCTTGCGCTCATAGTCCGTAGTCAGCATGTTGGAGTTGTTTTCGATAAGGTAGTACGAAAGGCCGCTCTTTGGATAGCCGGCAGTGGCAAGTGCCATTCTGACCTGACTTTCCTGCTCGGCAGGTACCATTATGGAATCTCCGTCCTGAACCTTTACCTTGACATCCATATCATTGAGTGCTGCAAGGATTTCACTGACTTCAGAGGCTGAAAGCTCGTCATAGATAGTCACATATTCACTTTTGTTCAGGATCATTGCCAGAACCAGCGCAACGACCAGTATTGCTATTATCGTTGCTATCAGGACGATTCTGATTCTCATCGTCAGTCCGCCCCAAAAGTTCTTGATCGGATCCAATATCTTGTTAAGTGTCTCTTTCATTTGCTCCTCTGATCAATCCGGGCAATTTGTAAACTAGCTAATTATATATTGGTGTTCATTATCTCTTTGTAAGCGTCCACCAGCTTGTTGCGGACGTTTACCATGGTCTGAAGCGCAACTTCAGCCTTCATTTCGTTAATCATCATCGTATGCATATCATCCATGTTTCCGATTGAAAGGTTATACGCATCGACCTTTGTCTGATTTTCCGTTTCGATGACATTGTTTATCATGCCGTTCAAAAGAGATTTAAAGCTCCCCTTTTCGGACTCTTCGTTTTCTGCCTTGAGATTACGGTTTGTATCGGTGAGCCAGTTGATTTTACTGGTATCGATACTCATGTTAATCGGTACTATGTAGCTCATACTGCGCCCTCCCTATCAGATTTTCATATCCATAGCCTGCTGCAGCATCTGCTTAACCGCATTAAAGGCTGTGATGTTTGCTTCGTAGGTGCGGCTGGCGTCCATCGCGTCGATTATCTCCTGGGTGATGTCGACATTAGGGTACATGACATATCCTCTTTCGTCCGCATCCGGGTGAGTCGGATCGTAAACCGGCACAAAATCTCTCGGGTCTGCTACAACCTCGTCCACCTTTACGCCTGCGGATCTGCTGCCGCCGTGATTGTACGCCGAATTGATGGTAACACCGTTCTTTGCGGCCTCGAGGACGTCATGGAATGTAATTTTTTCCTCTACGCTCTTTAATACGGGAACCTGTCTGCGGTAAGGCCCGCCGGACTCCGTTCTGGTTACCTCGGCATTTGCTATATTTTGTGAAATGATATCGAGACGATATTTCTGGGTCGTCAGACCCGAACCGCTGATATCAAGAGATCTCAGAAAGTTTGACATTTATTTCTCCTTTAGCCGTTATTCGTAATGGCTGTCTTTAATCTTGAATACATGTTGGTAATGCTGTTTGTCAGGTACATGTACTGCAGCTGAGCCTTTGCCAGCTCAATCTGCTGCTCGTCGAGGTTTACATTGTTTCCGTCGGCTCTTTCAGATATCGAAAAGTCGCTGGTAACCGCTATCCTCGAGGTTTCGACCTCGTCTAAATGGGATCTGATTTCGTCCCTGGTCTTTGCGGTATCCTGAATCTTTAGTATTTCATCACGAAGCGTGTCTTCAAAATTGACGATTTTCGCTTTGTAATGCGGCGTGTCGAAATTTGCCAGGTTTGACGAAATGGCCTTTTGTCTCTGCCATACACCGTCGAGAGCTCTTTGAACGGTTGAACTCATCAAGCTGTCGCCAATCATGTCACTCACCTCCAATAAACGTTGTTTTTCCAATGCTTTCCAGCATTTTTGATATAGAAAACAATACCTGTTTTGGCACAAAGGTATACTATATCAACCATATTTTACTACGAAACACCTCATTTTACAAGCTTTTTTCGATGTTTTTCTGCTATAATTTCAAACTTTTTCTACAATAATATGCAAAATATTTTTTTGCCGAAATTCCGCCCGCAAACCGCGACAAGAAACACCGCAAAAATACCGTAAAAAATCCCTCAAAAAAAATTTTAAAAAAATCTTTAAAAAAAAGCTAAAGTTAATTAAACCTCTGCCGATAATAATAACGAGCGGAGTAGGAGATTCTCTCCAAAACCGCTGAAAATCAAGTAGTTTTCATGAATCAAAATGAGGAAAGAGGTAAAATTATGGAAATCAGTTTTGTAAACAATGACAAGGCTATACAGCCAAAGCAGATTCGCGATCAGAACGAAGATGCAAACCGCAACGTCTCCAGTGAAGACAACAAAAAGTACACGATGAAGAATCGTGTGGACAGTGCTGAAATTTCTTCAAGCTACTCCGGAAACTATGAGGACAAGCGCATCACAGTTGCAAAGTCCCAGATGCTCTACGAAGTAAGCAATGGCAGCGACCGCATCGAAGAGCTTTCTCAGCAGATTTCCGAGGGTACATACAATGTATCCGGCGATCTTCTCGCAAAGGCAATTCTGGGCTAAACAGGTTAATATTGTTTGAAAGCTGAACACTTTGTATGGTATAATAAAGCATTAAAGTATTATTTATTATGACATACACGGAGGATACTTATGGCTTATTCAAAGCAGCATTACAAAGCACTTGATGACCTTTATGACTACATGTCCGGGATTCTTGAACTGTACCGGGACGCTATTCCTATGCTCAAAAACGAGCTGGATGCGATAGTCGGTGAAGATACCGAAAAGCTCAATCTGGCCATGAATGCCCAGCAGGCAATCATATTAAAGACCAGAGATTTTGACGAGCACATGGCTTCATTCAGCAAGCTGATTGAGGTGCCAAACGGCAGTCTTCAGGAGCTGGCCGCAAACCTGCCCGGTGATGAAGGGCGTCGCTTTGCGAAGCTTCATGACGACCTTAAGGTTACAGTCGAAGAGATTCTCTTTTATCGCAACAAATGCAGAGAAATGCTCACAGCCAGAATGCATCGTTTGGAACGCATACTCGAGCAGGCAGGCAATCCGCAGGAAAGCACTACCTATGACAGTACCGCATCCGAAGTACAGACATCGCTGTTTCCAAAGTCTTTCCAGACTAAAATTTGATTTATTTAAATATGCTCGGAATTTAGTTTTGTTACAATACTATCAAAAACGTACTAAACTTACGGGGGCAAAAATATTTTTTCTTCAATTATATATAGTAAAACGAGGAGCGTAATATGGGTTCAACATTTGCATCAGTATATATGTCTTACCGCGCTATGAGCGCAGCCACGGCTGCGACCGGCACAGTCGGTAACAACATATCAAACATGAATACAGAGGGCTATACCCGTCAAAAGACCGTTCTCGAATCACAAACCCTCTCCGGTTTCCATTCGAGATATGATCAGAATCTCGTTTCAACAGGCAACGGTGTAGCTGCCACAACTACAGTACAGATCAGAGACACCTTCCTGGATGCCAGATATCGTGCGGAGAATTCCGACACAGGACGTTTTGACGCAATCAGTGCCGGCCTCACGGACATCGAAAACATTCTCGATGAAATCAGTACAAAGGGAATGCAGAATCAGTTCGATGATTTTGTTAATCAGCTCCAGAATCTGTCTCAGCATCCGACCAGCAAAGACATTGCCCTGGTTGTCAGGACTTCGGCTCAGCAGATGTCCCAGATGCTAAATGTCTATGCCACACAGCTCGCACAGGTTCGTGACCAGCAGGCCTATGACCTTTCGAGTGTAACAATCGGCACGGATTTCAACTCCACCGTTGAATCAATTGCAAACCTGAACGGTCAGATCCGCGAGGAATATTTATACGGCAATAATCCAAACGAGCTCATTGACCAGAGAAATACATTAATCGACAACCTTTCAAAGATGGCAAACATAAAGGTTACCGTAACAGCCGACGAAGTTGCTGACGGCATCACTTTAGAGCATGTTACCATCTCTATGTACGATGAAAACACCAGTGCATCTATAGGTCTGGTCGATCATACCAAAGCCAATACCCTCTTTGTAGAGGATAACGGGGAAAGAGTGTCTATCGGTATGGATACTTCATTCAGACTGCCAAACACTCCTTCCAATATAGACTACGATGATATTACGGACTACTTTACCACAGGCAGTATCTCCGGATATCTCGACCTCATGAACGGAAAAGGCGACTATGCAGATGTCGTAGGCGGTGAAAACGATTTCCGCGGTATCCAATATTATGAACAGAGACTCGATACCTTTGCGAAAATGTTTGCTGAAACCTACAATACTTTAAATAGTCTCCAGACTACGGATGCTACCGAAATCGCAAACCGTATGTCAACTATGACCTTTGATGAAAAGCTTGCTCTTTGGAAGGATCCACATACTACGGTAGAAACCACGACAGATGCCGCGGAAATTGCTACCCTGACAGGTTCCCTTTCATCTGCAGAGCTCGATGCGGTAAAAGAGCTGGCTAAAGATTATCCTAACCTGGTCGAATTAAACAGCAGCGGAAACATCACAAAGATGCCAAAGGATGTCACAAAGATGACTATAAAGGAAAAGAATCTTTTCACACCATCCGACGGCAGCGCAGAAATTACTGCTGCAAATATCTCTATTTCGACAGACTGGGTAAATGACAGCCTTTTCATCACTACTACAAAGGACATCACCTCCGCTAACGGTCTTCCAACCTTAAGCGGCGGTAATGATAATGTTATCCGTATGATTTCCGCGGTTTCTTCGGAGCACGAATTCCACACGGACCCTACCGATGCAAAAACCGATCTGAAGTTCACGGGAACCTTCAATGAATATATGATATCCATGGGCGGTACCCTGGCACTAGATGTTGAACTCAACGGAAACTATCTCGAAACGAGCAATACCATACTCACCTCTCTCGCAAACTCGAGAGAAGCCACATCCGGTGTTTCGCTTGACGAAGAAGCATCAAATCTTCTCACCTTCCAGAGTGCCTACAATGCGGCAGCTCGCTATTTTACAGCACTCGATGAGATGATTGATAAACTCATAAACGGAACCGGATTGGTTGGACGCTAAAAAACTTTAATTTTTTCCTAATGTTTTATTAGCCATCGCCGATATTAAATACAAGCAAGTAATAAAGGCACAATATATGGAGTACACGGAGGACAAAGATGAGAGTTACATCCAAGATGATGCAAAGAACATATTTGAAGAATGTCAATTCCCTGACATCCGGCACTCAGAACAGTCTGAACCAGCTGTCATCCGGAATGAAGCTCTTCAAGGCATCTGAAAACACTGCAGCCGCAGTAAAGGCTTATCAGGTAAGGACCAGCCTTAACAGAAACGAAGGCTATTCCTCAAACCTTTCACATGCTGACGCAGTACTGACCTCATCCGAGTCCGTTCTTCTTGGCGTCGAAGATCGTCTGAAGGAAGCAAAGGCAAAAATCACGCAGGCACTTAATACAACAAACAGCGAAAATGAACGCGCTACCATCGCCAGCGAGCTTGCTTCCATCCAGGATCAGATTTTCCAGGCTATGAACAGTAACGACTCAGGCTTTTACGTATTCGGTGGTTCGAATACGAACAGCAAGCCTTTCGGAACCGATGCAAACGGTCAGCTCACCTATAACGGTGAAACGCTCTCAACCCTTGCAAACGATCCACTCGACCCTACCGTTCATGCTTTGAGCCACGATGCACTGTACCTCGATGTGGGTCTGGCACCTGAGCTTGACGCTGATGAAAATGTAATCAGCAGCACTGTATTCGAATATTCCATCACCGGTATTGATGTAATGGGATATGGTCGCACAGTCGTTACACCGGGCAGCGCTTCGGTTACTGCCGGTTCCGTTACAGTAAGCGGCGACTACACAGGCCTTGATGATGCAGTATATACATATAAAACAGTCGCAAATGACGGAGTAGCAACTGACGGCTGGTACAAGGGCACAGATACAGAGCCTACCGACCTTTCGGAACTGGGGCTTATCGTAACCGGCACACCGGCATCAGGCGACACCATCGATGCTACGGCAGGCGATGTAGTTTCTTCCAATTTATATGATGTGCTCGGCGAGCTCGTAAAAGAGCTCACAAAGAGCGATGATGCGGGAAGTGCTTCCTATAGCGTAGACAGAGCTGAAAAGCTCCTCGCAGTGTTCGATACAGCGGTAGCTACGGTTACAACCCAGCTCACCAACATCGGAGCAAAGACTTCATATATCGAATACTCCGAGAATCGCATCAGCACCCTCGATATCAACCTGAACCAAAAGCAGGCTGACATCGAAGATGTAAACTATGCCGAAGCTTTCACGACATTCTCGTCCCTCTACACCTCGTACCAGGCGGCGCTGAATATCGGTTCAAAGATTATCGGCCCTTCACTTTTCGATTATATGCGTTAAGCCATAAGGCGGCGCATCTAATATAAACCTATATCCAACAATCTAAATAGTGTATCAAAGAACTATTATTCCAAGGAAGGAGCACGAAAATGGCAGCTGAACAATTGTTAAAGATTGAGACAGTACCAATTTCATTTGAGTATGTCGAAAAACAGAAACCGGCATCTCTTTCCAAAAGCATAGCCAAGCTCGAAATCTCCCACGACTACAATAAAAAGACGGTCGATGTTAAACCGGAGAAGCTTCACTTAAAGCTTGACGGCTTCAGTAGTATCAACAGCAGGGACGCTGCATCTTTTGATAACCTGTCTTACACAGCAACCGCCGGATATGACCGGTTAGGCAATCTAAAGCTTAACCTGAGCGTTTCAGACGCAGCAACCAGCGAGCTCCGTTATTCACAGGTTGGCAGATCATCAGCGGCCATGGCCGATACCATCGGCAGCGGCAAGGATGACGACTTCGTCAACTATTTCCCTCTTGGAGACTCCAGCATTTCCATCAGCTTTGATCTCAGCGGAATAAACGGCCTCGACGAGGCAAGCTTTACTCCACCGGATCTCGAGCTTGAGGTAAAAGAGATGTCAAAAGTTGTTATTACTTATGTAGGCGGTCCTCTTTATTTCCCAAAGAGTGCAGATCCAAATTATGTACCACCGCAGGAGAACAGCTTCTCCTCAGAGGCCTAAACCTACAAAACCCGCATAGACTTTGTCTATGTCTGCATACTCCATCAGGTCCGGCCGGGCCCGGAGATATGCTTTACATAGAGCAGTCTGTGTTTATACGGGACCAGTCTACCCTTTTTTCGGGAGGGTAGGCTGGGCAACCGGAAAAAGACAATGTTAAAGGCCGTACCGAAAGCGGTTCTTCCTCCCAAAGCGTTATCTTTTGAAGGTTTCCTCAGGTAAAGACAGACAGCAGCAAAAATATTAAAGAAAGGAACACAGACTGAAATGGAACTCAAAACAAGAAATTTTGGAACAATCCATGTGGATGAAGACGCAATCTACAAGTTCCCTGAAGGCCTCTACGGCTTTGAGGATTGTAAAGAGTTCGCCATATTCCAACACGATTATGACGACGAGCTGTCTCTCCTCTACATGCAGCATACCAAAGATTTGTTCCCTTGCTTCTTGGTTTTCGAGCCGTGGGACATGTACGAGGGCTATGATCCTCACATGGAACCGGCAGACCTTAGGGCATGCGGAGTCGAATCTGAAGATGACCTTATTTTCCTTTCAATCTCCACATTACCGAGCAGCCTCGACATGCTGTCGCTCAACTTAAAGAGCCCGGTGGTCCTGAATCCAAAGACCAAAGAAGCTCGCCAGGTAATATTAACAAACCCTGAATATGAGGTACGATACTACCCTTTCCAAGCTTCAGGTAGAAAGGAAGGAAAGTAAAGTGTTAGTCGTTTCTCGCAAAGCCGGTGAATCCATAGTGATTGACGGCAAGATCACAGTAAAGATCGTTTCTGCGGGATCTGACAAGGTCACCGTGGGAATAGATGCCCCACGCGAGGTTTCAATCGTCCGCTCCGAGCTCTTCGAAACTATCGAAGAGAACAAGGCTTCCGCTGCAGGCACAGCTTCGGCAGAGCTTTCGGGCAAGCAGGCACAGAACCTCGCAAGCCTCCTCAAAGGCAAGCAGGGCTCAAAGCTGCCGGGCAAACCAAAGCTTGGCACACACAAATCGATATCACCGAAGGACTAGTTCCCTAACGGAACGTAAAGTTCTTTTGGGAACGGTTCCGGAACGTTCCTTAGGGACTTGCCTTCGCGATATAAATCACAATTTAATAAATTGTTCATAATTATTAATTCTTAGTAGTATCCGACAAGGATAGTCGGACCATATTTTCAAGGAGGAAGAAAAATGAGAATTAACCACAATATCAGCGCAATCAACACAAACAGATTACTCGCACAGAACAACGGATCAACATCCAAATCACTCGAAAAGTTATCGTCAGGTCTCGCTGTTAACCGCGCAGGCGACAACGCTGCAGGTTTAGCAATATCCGAGAAGATGCGTGGCCAGATTAGAGGCCTCAACCAGGCTACAAGCAACGCAAACGACGGTATCTCCCTCATTCAGACAGCTGAAGGCGGACTCAATGAGACTCACGCTATTCTCCAGAGAATGAGAGAACTCGCAGTTCAGTCGGCAAACGATACTAACACCGAATCCGACCGTGCTGAAATCCAGAAGGAAGTTGACCAGCTCACAAAGGAAATCACTCGTATTTCCACAGATACTGAGTTCAACACCAGAAAGCTCCTCAACGGCGACCTCGCTGCTGAGACTAAGAATGTGAGCGACGATAACTTCAACGTAGCAGTTGCTGCAGGCTCTAACATCACAGCAAACGGCGAATATACCGTAAGCTTCAAGAGCAACGCTGCAGTTGCACCTGTAGCAGCTCAGCCGGCTGTTGAACATGTGGATGCTGTCAATGCTACTGCAGCTAAGGGCGACTCAAATACAGGCGTAACCGCAGTTGCAATCAAATCAGGCAAGCAGGATGCTGTTAACACACTCGCAGGCGAATCCGGCAAGACTCTTACGTATGATGAATCTGCAAGCAAGTGGATGGACGGCACAACTGATGTAACTTCAGCAGTAACAGCAAACTTTGACCTTACAGGTACAGCTGCAGATGGCGATACTATCGTACTCACAGGCTACACTCCTGAAGTTGAAGCTCAGGCCGCAGTTGACGCAGTTGAAGGTAGAGCTGCAGGCTTTGAAATCACAGGCATCCAGGATGCTGAGGGCAATGCTGTTTCCGTATCCGCGTTCAACATTACTGCTGCTGAGGGTGCAGCATTCACCGATCAGGCAAGCGGTTCCTTCACATTCTCTGTAAATACAGATGACAATGCACTCACATTCCACATCGGAGCAAACTCCGGTCAGAACACAAAGCTGACAGTTCAGGATATGAGCGCAAAGAGCCTCGGCGTTGACAAGGTTGACCTGACTACTCAGACCAACGCAGACGCTGCAATCACTACGATTGACAACGCTATCAACACTGTATCTGCACAGAGAGCTGCACTTGGTGCTATGCAAAACCGTCTGGAGCACACTATCAACAATCTGGGTACTTCCAGCGAGAACCTCTCTGCAGCTGAATCCCAGATCAGAGATGTTGA
>DGGP01000048.1 GCA_002392265.1 Firmicutes bacterium UBA3871
TTCGAGCCCCACATCGCGTACCAAGGAAAAAACCGCTGAATTATCAGCGGTTTTTTTATTTCACAGATGTTCGCGCACAATTTCGAGGACTTCATCCTCGCCGGATTCGGCCGTCCAGTCGCTCGAGATAAGGCGCTTTATGAGGTCGTACATCCAGCCTTTGTAGTAGGCTATAATCTCCTCCGTTGTATTTTCTTTTTCTATCTTTCCGCTCTCGCAGAGCTTTTTCATAATATCTGCGATATCACTTTCCCCATACTCCACATCTATCATGCAGCGCTTTCTCCACTCATCGCCGTTTTTATCATACACACCCACCTTTACGTGGTTAAAATACGGCGATTCCGGAATCAGCTTCAAGACTTTTATATCATTAGCTTCCATACAAACTCTCTTTCTCCTGTCATTTTCCTGCCATCTTTCAATTATTGCCTACATCGTAACTGCAAATCGGTATGTCTTTAGACCTGTCCCTAAGTTAGCCTTTTTTCCACTCTGGGGACAGGCACCAAATTCGCCTTTTTTCCAATTTGGTGCCTGTCCCCAAATTCGCCTATTCCAGACTTTCTTCCTTCAGCCATTTACTGATTGGTTGCATTCTTATAGAGGTAGGTCACTATGTCGCATCTCGGTGCTGCGGTGCTTGCGTTCGATGCCTTGCCCGCAAAGCTTGCATTTATCATGCCGCGCTCCTCGGCCCACGCAAATGCGGCCTTGTAGTACGTATCGCCTAATTGCGATGCAGCTGTGGCGCTGATGTTTGAAGGCTCAGGCTCACCGTTTGCGCGCCATGTAAATGTCAGAACCTGCGCCTGTGTGCACCTGTTCTTTGGACTGAAGGTGTCCTCCGATGTGCCGGTTGTGATGCCCTTTTCTACGCCCCACAGCACTGCCTTGTAATAGTAGTCGCTCGGCTTTACATCGTAGAACGGATTTGTGTTGATTGTCGGCTCGGGGCTTCCGCTTGCTCGCCAGAGGAAGGTAAGAGTCTGGCCGCGGTCGCAGGTGCCCGCCGGGCTGAAGGTGTCCTCCGAAGTGCCGGTGGTGATGCCGTTATAGTAAGCCCACAGCGCCGCATCGTAAAAGTACGTCCCCTTCAGCACATCCTTGAACGGATTTTCCGCATCCTGCGGTACCGTTACCGTAGGTACCGGAATCGGATCGGTAGGGTCTGTCACTACTGCAGTTGTTCCTGCCGGCAGTTCGATATAGTAAAGCTTGCCCGCCTTATCCGGCGCCTTTGACACCAGGTAAGCAAGCTTGCCGTGCTGCAGTGCGATTCCGTAGATGCTGCCCTCGCTTCCGCTGTAGGTGAAGACTGTTTCGGTCTTTCCGCTTGACGGATTTACGCTGTAAATCCTGCTTGCATCGTTTACAAGAAGCAGGTTGTTTGCATAGGCAAGCGCCGAGTAGTTGTCTGTCCAGTAGGAGTTTGACTTTCCGTCCACCTTCCACTGCGTATTAAAGCTTGCGAGCGTTTTGCCCGCCTCGGTCTTTATGCTCAGCTTCTGAGAAGTGCTGCCCTTGCCCGAAATCTCCGGCTTGCAGTATTTGCCCGCCGCCGTATAGACGATCTGTGTGCGGGTGCCGTCCCAGAGCGCGCCGCTATCATAGCGTGTGTCAGGTGCGGCTTTTCCCGGGTTTGTGACTCCGGAAAGCGCCCAACCGCTGTGGCCTGTCGAAGCTATGCCGCTGTCGGAGCGCAGGAAGTTATCGTGGTTTACGCGGCCAATCATGTCGGGAACTGGATCGTCCCAGGTAACATCAACATGGTACCAGACGCCGTCAATCTTTACCTCATTCCAGGCGTGCGCTATGGCATCGCTGTCGACGAAGATGCACTCGAGGCCTGCGCGGTTGCACAGATCCTGATAAGCAAGCGCATATCCCTGGCAGACCGCCAGATGATCAACAAGCGCACCGTAAGCTGTGTAGTCTACGGCAGGCACGGTATTTGCCGCATAGTTTGCCTGATCGTAAACGCAGTTAAGCGCGAGGTAGTCGTGGAGCACGAGCGCCTTTTCCATATCGCTCATGCCGCTTTTAACCTGCGAAAGAGCGTCCTTCACCGCAGTCGCATAGGCGCGGTTATATTCGCGCATGCCTGTTTTGTCAAAAGCATCACAGTAGGAAAGAGTCAGCTTCGTTACCACCCTGCTTGCCGGATTGTACGAGCAGCTGTAGGCCCTGTTCACATGGAACTCCTCCGGGTGCTTGTGCCAAAACTCGTTTAGCACCGAGCTGATTTCGTCAACCTTTATTCCGTACGAAGTGATATCTATCGATGCGTCCCAAGCGCCGTAGGCTGCCAAAAGCTCGTCCTCAAGATTGCTGCTCAATGATGCCGCATACACGCCGCCCGGCAGGCCGGCAGGCACCGCCATAAGGCAAATCATTGCCGCAATCAGCACTGTTCCAATTAATCTCTTTATTTTACTCATAATGTCTGCAACCCTTTCTGTTACTAATTCATCGTTTATTTGCAATAAACATTTTAGGGGCGGATTGCCCTTCAACCTGTCCCTAAGTTTCCCTTTTTTCCAATTTGGGGACAGGCACCAAATTCGCCTTTTTTCCAATTTGGTGCCTGTCCCCAGATTAGCCTTATAGCAGCTCCGCTGTCAGGGTGTCGAGCTTTGCTTCGGATTCTGCGTTTAGCGCGCCCTTTATCGTAACGACGTTCTCTGCGAAGGTGATGCCCTTGCAGCCCTCGAGCATTGCCTGCATCTTTTTGGCTGCAACAGGACCCCATGCGCCGTTTTCGATTAGCGCAACGGTGCGGCTTTGGAATGACCTGTCAAGCAGATGATTTATGTAGTCCTTCATCGTAGGGAACATGTCGCCGTTATAGGTGGTCGTCGCAAGGACCACTTTTCCAAAGCGGAATGCATCTGCAACAGCCGCCGCCATATCGTCGCGCGCAAGGTCGTAAACAGCCACCTTCGGGCAGCCCTTGCTCTCGAGCTTTTCTGCGAGAAGCTCCGCCGCATGGCGGGTGTTGCCGTAAACCGATGTGTAAGCTATAACTATGCCCTCCTGCTCCACCGAGAAGGTCGACCATTTATCATAAAGATCCAGATAGTATCCCAAATTCTCGCTGAGCACAGGGCCGTGAAGCGGGCAAATCTGCGCGATGTCGAGACCTGCAGCCTTTTTAAGCACTGCCTGCACCTGTGCGCCGAACTTCGCCACGATGCCGATGTAGTAGCGGCGGGCTTCGTCGACCCACTCTTCCTCGGCATCCATTGCTCCGAACTTGCCAAAGCCGTCGGCCGAGAAGAGAAGCTTGTCCTTGATGTCGTAGGTCATCAGCACCTCCGGCCAGTGAACCAT
>DGGP01000174.1 GCA_002392265.1 Firmicutes bacterium UBA3871
GTAAGGCAGAGGTCTGCAAAACCTTTATCCCCCGGTTCAAATCCGGGTGTCGCCTCCATAAAACAAAACCTCGAAGCACTGCTTCGAGGTTTTTTATTTTGTCTGTTATACGGTTCTTTCAAAATAGAAGAAACCGTCGTCTTCGCCCGTTTTTGTCATCGAGTGGGCAATTGCGGCAGCGCTCGCTGCATTTTCCTTGTGGCAGTATGCGGTAATTTTCGAAAGACCGATTACCGAAAGGCCATAGTCGCCTGCCAGCTTAAAGGCTGCAGCACCGTAGCCGCGGCTGCAGTATTCGGGGAGAAGCCTCCAGCCGAGCTTTGCATTCCCACGTCCGTCAAAGACAAAGAATATCGCTTCGCCTATAAAGCGGCCATTGAGCCGCAGTGCAAGCGACAGGGAAGTACCTTTTTCGAAAGCCTTTTTCGCTTTTTCGAAATAGTAGCCTGCGGGCTTTTGCGCGCTGTGCATCGGCTCTGTCAGGTAATATTCAAACAGCCTGTTGTGCTCGTCATCGCGGCACAGTCTTTCGTAGTCGTCTCTGTCTGCTTCGCGGAGCGCTGTGATTGAAAGAGTGCCGTCCTGAAGAGAAGCAGTGGCGAGGTCCTCACCGCAGCTTATTTGGAGATTAGAAAGCTCGCTTGTGACGGTGAAGCTGTGGTTCGGCAGCAGCGCCACCGGCCTGTACTGGAGCTTGCTGGTGCGAAGTCCCATATCTCCCGCATCATCCTCGCGATTCATGTAGGCTGCGATTCCAAGGCATACCTTTGCAAACTCGTTTACCACGAAAGGATAACAGCCGTTATATCCCGGAAGGCATTTTTCGATTTGCACATCGATGCAGTCGCCGTAGCGCTCACCGAGACAGATTGCTATGAGGCGCCCGCCGAGCTCCACGCCAAAGGCGAGGTCACTGCAATACTTCGAGAGCATATATTCCTTTGCGGTGGAAAGCTCTTCCTTTGCTTCGCCTGATGTTTTTGAAAATACATTTTCAAACTCCGCAAAGAAGGCTTCGAGCATTTTATTATCGTCCGGTGTGAGGCGGCGGAAAACCGCTTCGGGGAAATCCTCCTTGAAATGCTTTATGTGGTTTCGCTGACCGCTGTAGTGCCTGCCGCTAAATGCTGCGAGGTCCTTGGTACGATAAAGGTAGTCGGCTCTGAGCCTTTTGGAGTCAACCTTAAAGTTTGTGTACCTCGCGCAAAGCATCGCTGTACGGCTGCTATCAAGCGAGACGAAGCGCAGATAATCATCGGTGTTTTCCATATGCTCGTCGAGATGATCGAGCACCGCATCGACGGGCGGTATTTCGCCCGATACGTCGCTGCCGCCTGCTTTTACGGGATATGGGAACAGATAGCGGTATCCGTCCTCGTGCTTTACTCGGATTATCATATATCCGCAGTCGACTGCAAACTCCGAAGGGTGGCTTTCGCGCCACATGAAGCGGTGGCCCGGGCAAAAGGACGTGCTTTTACTCGGGCAGCTTTCAGAGAGTCTTCGCAGCTCTTCTATTGTTTGTTCATTAATTTGTTTGAATGTTATTTCGTACATACAAATCCTTTTCTTACTTCAGGAAAGCTCTGTATGCGAGGTAGGAGTGATAGAGGTCGTACTTTGAAATCTGTTCAAACGGTGCATGCATTGAGATTACAGGCACGCCGCAGTCGAGGACTTCCATACCCTTGTCAGCGAGGATGTAAGCGATTGTGCCGCCGCCACCTTCGTCAACCTTACCCATTTCACAGAACTGATAGCTTACATTGTTTGCTTCCATGATGCCGCGAACTTCGCCGATGAACTCAGCGTTGGCATCGGATGCGCCGCCCTTGCCGCGCGAGCCTGTGTACTTGCAGAAAGCAATGCCGCCTGCGAGGTATGCAGCGTTCTGCTTTTCCATTACATAAGCGTATGTCGGGTCGAATGCTGCGGTTACGTCTGCAGAGAGACACTTTGAGTTTGAAAGAAGCTTCTGCAGTGCGTATGGGCTGTTATAGTCGAGCTTTTCGAGCATCTGATTCAGGAAGAGCTCGAAGTTCATTGATTTCATGCCGCTGTTTCCCTGGGAGCCGACCTCTTCCTTGTCGGAAAGGAGGCATACAGCTGTCTTCTTTGGCTTTTTGATGTCGATCAGTGCCATCAGCTCAGGGAATGCGCAAACTCTGTCGTCGTGTCCGTAAGCGCCGATCAGGCCACCGTCAAATCCGATGCTGCGAGCCTTGAATGCAGGCACGATTTCGAGCTCTGCGGAAACGAAATCTCTTTCAGTGATGCCGTACTTTTCGTTAAGTAAGGCGAGAATGTTCTTTTTAATAGGATTCTTTGCTTCTTTTTCCTTGCCGTCCTCATCCTTTTCCTTTGCCGCAGGGATGCTGCCGACGATTACATTCAGGTCTTCGCCTGCGATTGCTTCGTTAAGCGGCTTCTTGCTCTGCTGTGCGGCGAGGTGAGGCAGGAGGTCGGAAATAACGAAAACCGGATCCTTGTCGTCTTCGCCGACGTGAATGTCGATGACCTTGCCGTTTGCAAGTGCTACAACGCCGTGAAGAGCGAGAGGAATTGCGGTCCACTGGTACTTGCGGATGCCGCC